>JBBQOA010000449.1:0-4336 GCA_038330465.1 Pyrinomonadales bacterium | reverse complement strand
TTTGCCGATCGTGCCGATGGTTGCGTCGTTTATTGTGACGACACCTCTCGCGCTGCTCCGCCGGTCACTTTCCGCTTCGAACGATTTGGATTTACGAATTGCGGAAATAATCGCCGCCGAAAAAAGTCTTTTATCCGGCGGACGAGATCACTATGAATTGTCCGAGCCTGAAGATTCACCGATCAAACCGGGTGCGAAAAAATCATTTTTCAGTGATAAGATTTTGCCGCATGGTTTGGAACGGAAGTCCGAAATGCTCGGTTATTTGTCGCGTGATTTGATTGCCCATTCGCTGTTTGTTGACCGCGCCTTGCGGTCGCTTGATGAAGGGTTAATCATTGCCGCAACGAACGGACGGATCACCTTTGCCAATGAGCGGGCGGCACAGATTCTCGGCTTAAAAGTCAAAAAACTGATCGGAAGCGATTTGTTTGCCAGACTTTCCGAAACCGGACAAGGAGCCGAGATTTCCAATTCACTGGCGGAAGAAACGCTCACGGAATTGCTCGCCGAACAAAAAACAATCGAGCGCGAAATCGTCATCGGAGGAGCCACGCCGCGATATTATATTCTGCGGCTTTCGGCAGTCGCCGACGATGAAGACGGTATTAACGAAACACTCGGGATCGTCGCCGCCCTTTCCGATGTGAGCCAACACCGCGAACTGCAGAAAACGAAAAATGATGTCATTGCGCTCGTCACCCACGAGCTTCGCACACCGTTGACGGCGATTCAAGGATTGAGCGAAATCTTGACCGATCACGAAATCGAACCCGAATCACAAGCCAAAATGCTCTCGACCATTAACTCGGAAGCCAAACGACTAGCGCGGATGGTCAACGAATATCTTGACATTTCTCGGCTCGAATCGGGGGCGCAGAAAGCTCGTTTCGCACCCGTCGATGTCGAAGCCGTGATCGACCAAACACTGCTTTTTCTCGAACCGCTTGCCGCCAAGCGAGAAATAAAAATCATCCGCCTTTTTGAAGCCGTTCAGCCGAATATCGAGGCTGACGCAGAACTACTGGGACGCGCGGTGTCCAACATCGTCGCCAACGCCGTAAAATACAGTCCTGATAAAACTTCGATTACGATTGAAACAAAAAGCAGTGACAGATTTTTTGAAATCATCGTCCGTGACCAAGGCTCTGGCATTTCTGCCGACCAATTGCCGCGTATCTTTGAAAAATTCTACCGCATTCCGCAGCGCAGACAATCGACGGAAATTGCCGGAACAGGTTTGGGTTTGGCGTTAACTCTGGAAATCGTCGAATTACACGGCGGGCGCATCAATGTTGACAGTGAATTGAATAAAGGCTCAAGATTCACGATTTTTCTGCCGTTTGCGCCGATACATTGAAGAAAAATTGCGCGGTTTGTTTAATCGTGTGTTCATCTTTCGATCATTAAAGTGAAATTGTGCGAAAAAATTTTCGCTTAAATTCACTTAAATAAGGTTAGAAAGAAATAATATGGATTTAAATAAATCACAACTGAGTAAAATACCGGCAATCACGCTGCTTTTTTGGATAATGAAAATTTGCGCGACGACACTCGGCGAGACCGGCGGCGACCTGTTGGCGCAGACAATGAAAATCGGTTACGGAATCAGTTCGCTGATCTTGATCGGATTTTTTTTCGTGACGCTAATAATGCAGCTTCTTTCAAAAAAATATCATCCGCTGATTTATTGGCTGGTAATTGTCTCGACCAGCACCGCCGGAACAACGATGTCCGATTATATGGACAGAACTCTGGGCTTGGGTTATCTGACAGGCTCGCTGATTTTGGTCAGCATCCTGATCACGACTCTCGCGGTCTGGCGTTATTCCGAAGGAACTTTATCGGTTGAAAACATCAAATCTTTTAAGGTTGAAATTCTTTATTGGACGGCGATTCTTTTTTCAAATACGCTCGGAACGGCATTGGGCGATTTTTTGGCGGACGATTCCGGACTTGGATTCGGCGGCGGCGCGGCGTTGATTACGACTTTGTTGATTTTGGTGATTTTGGCGCATTATTTCACCAATATTTCCAAAGTTATATTGTTTTGGATCGCCTTTGTTTTAACCCGACCATTCGGCGCGACCTTTGGTGATTTACTGACCAAATCCGGTGAAAAAGGCGGCTATGATTTCGGCACCGTCGGCTCGTCTGTTATTCTCGCTGTAATTTTGATGGGTTTGATTATTTATTCTTTGTTCACGGAATATCGCACGAACGTTGCGGCGATCGCCTGACAAGAAGGTCAACGGATTTTACTTTTTCTGCTATTCTAACCAAAACAATGACGGATAAACCGCACATTTTAATTATTGACGACGAACCGGCAATTCGGCTGACGCTCGAAACTGGTTTGTCGCTCAAAGGCTTTCGCGTCACCAGTGCGAAATCCGGGCGCAGCGCCTGTGCGCTTTTGCCAAACAGTAATTTCGATGCCGTGTTATGCGATGTTTTGATGCCGGACGGCGACGGTTTATCGGTGGTCCGCGATTTGCGAAAATTCGACAAAGACTTGCCGCTGATCTTGATGACGGCACAAGGTTCGGTCGAAATTGCTTTTGAATCTATCAGCGAAGGCGCGAGCGATTTTATTGCCAAACCGTTTGAGATTTCCGCCGTTGCCGCCCTGCTCAAAAGGCATCTCGATGCGCGAAGCGAAAAGCTCAAAAAAACGGACATAAACGCAGAAGATCTGACCGCCGGATTCTCGAAATCGGGGCTTGTCGGGCGCAGCCCGAAAATGGTCGCTGTTTATAAACTAATCGCCTTTGCCGCCCGCACGACGGCGACCGTTCTAATTTCGGGCGAGTCGGGAACAGGCAAGGAACTTGTCGCCCGCGCCGTTCACGATCTGAGCGATCGCGCGACGAAAAAATTTGTGTCGGTAAATTGTTCGGGGCTGACCGATACTTTATTGGAAGCCGAGCTTTTCGGCTATGAAAAAGGTGCATTTACAGGTGCAAATACAACTCGTGCCGGACTTTTTGAAGCGGCGAACGGCGGTACGATCTTTCTCGATGAGCTGGCTTCGACCAGCGCCGGATTCCAGGCGAGCCTCTTACGTGTTCTGCAATCAGGCGAGATTCGGCGCGTCGGGGCAACCGAAACGCGTCTGACTGATGTTCGAGTCATCGGCGCGACGAATGCCGAACTGCAAAAACTTGCCAACGCCGGCGAGTTTCGCCCCGATCTTTTTTATCGTCTAAGCGTTTTGACAGTTGAATTGCCGCCGCTGCGGACGCGATTTGGCGACATTGATCTACTCGTCAAACATTTTTTGAAAAAGGCGAGCGGCGACGCTCCGACACCGCATTTGACAAACGAAGTTTGTGAAGCGCTGAACAATTACCATTTTCCCGGCAATGTCCGCGAGCTCGAAAACGCGATCGTTCGCGCCGTCGCGCTTTCGACCGGAAACGTCATTACGCTCGACTGTCTGCCGTCGGCAATTGTCGAAGCGGGTGAAAATAGCAGCCTAACTTTATCGGAATCGGAAACAATGCGCGATTTATTGTCCGATCGTCCGACGCTCGAAGAATTGCAACGCCGTTATCTGACTTTAACTTTGGGGGAAACTGGCGGAAATCGTCGAAAAACGGCGGCTCGGCTCGGTGTTGACCGCCGCACGATTCAACGTCTGATTGCCCGCTACGATTTGTTCACGTCCGATGACGACGAAGCGGATGAAACGGCTGAAACAACCGAATAATAAACGGCGGACTGATTGAAGTAAAATTTCTGTTAAAATAACTCGAAACAATGCTAAATAATTCGAGAAAATTGTGGTTTTTCGTCCTTTTATGGCTGGTATTTGGCGCGGCGCAAAAAACCTCGACAATTTTCGCTCAAAGTACTTCGGTTGAAGCCCGCGTGACGAGTGTCAGCGGCACCGCGACGATTTCCGGTAACGGGCGAAACGGCGTTCGATTAGTACGCGGGACAACGCTTGTACCCGGCGACGAAATTGACACGAGCAGAAGCGGGCGCGTCGTTATAGATTTGACTGATGGCAGTCAGGTCGTCATCTTGCCGAATTCGCGGATCGTCATCGGCAGTTATCAAAATGCCGCTTCGTTAAAGGAATTACTACAAATCACGCTCGGTCGCATACGGGTCAAAATCAATCATTTCAAAGGCAAACCGAATCCTTATCGAATCAAAAGTCCGACCGCTTCGATTGCTGTGCGCGGGACTGTTTTTGAGGTCAGTGTCGAGCCTTTGGGCGCAACCAGAGTCGTCGTGATCGAGGGTGCGGTCGAAGTTTCCAGTTTGCGATATCCCAAAAATTCTTTGATTGCTGAGCCGGGTCGCAATGTCATCGTTCGTCCGAATT
>JBBQOA010000448.1:0-4338 GCA_038330465.1 Pyrinomonadales bacterium | reverse complement strand
AATTAACAAAGTTGACCGAAGAAAAAGATCTCGGTTTGCTGAAAATCTTTCGGCTGCCGAAATTTATCGAAACCGCCCTTGCCGTCGTGTTGCTCGATTACACACTTTACTTATGGCACGTTCTGACTCATAAAATTCCGTTACTCTGGCGATTTCATCAAGTTCATCACGCCGATCTCGATTTGACGGCATCGACCGCGATCAGGTTTCACTTTGGCGAAATCGCGATTTCCGTGATCTTTCGCGCCGGGCAGATTGTAATTCTCGGAGTTTCGCCCGAAGCCTTGAAGATCTGGCAGAATCTGCTTTTTGCGAGTATTTTCTTTCATCATTCCAACATCAATTTGCCGCAAAATATCGAAGAACGTTTGCAAAAAATCCTGATGACGCCGCATCTGCACGGCATTCATCATTCCGCCGAAGAATCTGAAATGAATACAAATTGGTCGAGCGGTTTAACGATCTGGGATCATCTGCACGGAACTTTTCTGAGCAATATTCGGCAGGATGAAATCAAGATCGGTGTTAATAATTTGCTTGCCGAAGATCAGGTAACATTTTCCAAAATGCTTGCCGCGCCGTTTCAAATTTCACGTTTTCGGATAAAAAGGTTTATTCGTTGAAAAATTTCCGTTGACAGCCGGAAAGCCATTTAGTAGCCTCAAAAGATATTGGCTGCAATTATTTCACGAAAGGATTTATTTATTAATTTTGAATAATTTAAGAAAACTGGAAATTCCGCCGCAGGGTTTAAAAACGCTTTTCGGCGTGCAGGATCAAAACATCAAATATCTCGAAACGCTGCTCGATGTTTCGATCGGCGCGCGCGGTAATGAAATAATGATCGACGGCGACCCGCAGGACATCGCGACGGTCGAAAATATTCTGCGCGATTTTGCCGAGCTTTTCGACGAAGGCAATCAATTTTCCGACAAAGAGCTGCGCGACGCTTTCAAACAGATCGCCGAAGACACCGCTTACAGTCTGAAAGATTATTTTACGCGCGCGCGGTTCAATCCCTCGGGCAAAAAAGCGGTCGCGCCGAAAACCGCTAATCAGCGCAAATATATTGAAGCGATTCAGGAAAAGGATCTGACCTTCGGAATCGGTCCCGCCGGCACCGGTAAATCATTTTTGGCGGTTGCGCTCGCGGTTCAATCCTTATTTGCAAAACAAGTTGACCGCATTATTCTGACTCGTCCGGCGGTTGAAGCGGGCGAAAAACTCGGATTTCTGCCCGGTGATTTGCAGGATAAAGTTGACCCGTATTTGCGTCCGCTCTACGATGCGCTGTTCGATCTGGTTGATACCGAACGAGTCACAAAAATGCTCGAAAAACGGATCATCGAGATCGCACCGCTCGCTTTTATGCGCGGTCGCTCGCAACCGCTCGACAGTTTGCTGATGACGCCGAATGGCTGGTGCAAAATGAGCGAAATCAGACTCGGTGATTTTGTCGTCGGCGCTGACGGAAAACCGACCGAAGTCATCGGAGTTTTTCCGCAGGGAAAAAAAGAAGTTTATCGTTTGACGATGACCGACGGCTCAACCGTTTTAGCGTGCAAAGAACATCTCTGGCAAGTCAAAACGATGGAAGATAAACGTCGAAACAGACCTGCGCGGGTTTTGGAAACGCAAGAAATGCTCGGTAATTTTCGCCGCAACCATCAATATCGCTATGAATTGCCAATAATTTCCGAGCCTGTCGAATTTGCACATCAAGAAGTTCCGATTGAATCCTACACACTCGGTTTATTGCTCGGCGACGGTTGTATTACAGGTCAAACTTCGCCTGCATTTTGCACGACTGATAAAGAATTGGTTTCTTCTTTAGAACTCTCACTTGCCGGAATGAAACTATCCCTAAAACCAAAGGGCACAATTGATTTTGTGATTTCAAAATCACCGGCTTTGAAGAATAGCGGTTCGGCACCAAATTTATTAACGAAAGCTTTACGCGAATTAAACTTACTTGGAACTCGTTCATCAACCAAGTTTATCCCCGAAAATTATCTCCATAATTCGACTGAGGTTCGCATCGCGCTTTTGCAAGGGCTTCTTGATACAGATGGCGGACCTGTTACGCAAAAAGGTCGAAGTTGCCGAATTCAATACACGACTGTTTCGGAAAAGTTAAAAAACGGTGTTATTTTTCTCGTTCAATCGCTCGGCGGTGTAGCTAATTGCCGCAAACGCAAGGCAGAAGGTCGTAAACCCGGATTTGCCAATGGAAAACCCGTTCCGTCTCGAAACGATGCTTATGTTTTGGAGATTCGACTGCCTGAAGAAATCAAACCTTTTCGTTTGAGAAGAAAATCTGCAATTTACGAAAAATTTGGCGGCGGTCGTCCAATGCGATTTATCAAAAACATTGAATACGTCGGCGAAATGGAAACGCAATGCATCAGCGTTTCAGCGATTGATTCGCTTTATGTTACCGACGATTTTATTCTCACGCACAACACATTAAATAACGCGTTCATCATTCTCGACGAAGCGCAAAACACGACCGGCGAACAGATGAAAATGTTTCTGACACGGATCGGTTTCGGTTCGAAAGTCGTCGTCACGGGCGATGTGACGCAGGTCGATCTGCCGCGCGGACAACGCAGCGGACTCAAAGAAGCCGAACGCGTTCTGCAAGGAATCGACGAGATCGAATTTGTTTATTTCAGTAAAAAAGACGTCGTCCGCCACCGGCTCGTGCAGCTGATCGTTGAAGCATACGAAAATCAGACGGACGAAAATCCGCTGAAATCCGATGAAACTAAATAAACTCGAAAAGATTCAACTTGTTTATGATTCCGTCGGAACATTTTTCTGCGCTACGCTATTGGGAGTAGCCTGTGCTTTGTTTGTCAATCCGTCAAGCAGCACTCAGCCTCATCGTTCAGGATGGGAAATCTTTCATTTCTTTTTGCCTTTTGTCTCTTATTTTATTTTCACCTATTTTTTCTGGAAAAGTTCCTCGTTAAAGGTATTCAGATTAAGTTTTCTTTGGATTTTTATAAATGTATTTTGTCCCACCATAACTTTATTCATCTCATTTTTTATCAGAGACATTGTAAATAAAAGATTTCTAACCGAAAATTCAAAGTTTCTTCCGTTTGACATTTTTCTCTCAATCGTCGGTGCTGCGTGCTTAGCGTTATCGTTTTGTGCATCTTTGTTTTGGTTTTTCGGATTTATACATCGAACTTTGCTTGAAAACAGAAGCCGTCAATTACCTTTGAATCTTAAAAATTTATGATTGAGGTCATCAATAATCAGCGCAAAATCAAACTCGAATGGCAAATCTTTCAAGCATTCGCCGAAAACGCAATCAAACAAATTCACGAAGGGAAAAATAAATCGGCGACGATCGCCTTCGTTTCCGACCGCAAAATGCGCACATTGAACAAACAGTTTCGCGGCAAAAATTCGACGACCGATGTTTTGTCATTTCCCTTTGAAGCCGATGAATTCGATCTTGAACCGGATTTTCTGGGCGACATCGTGATCTCGCTCGAACAAGCACAAAAACAAGCGTCCGACAACGGTTTAGAATTTGAAACCGAGGTTAAACAATTGATTCTCCACGGAATTCTGCATCTTTGCGGTTTCGATCACGAAACCGACAACGGCGAAATGAACCGGCGCGAACTCGAACTTCGTGAAAAACTCGAAATCAATTAAACTCAATAAAAATTATACCGCAGATCAACGCTGATAAATCAACTTCAGTTTTGAGTTGAAATCAAAGAAGAAATGGGACACTGATGAACGCGGGTTAAGCCGATTTTCGCACTTCTTATAATGATTTTGATTTGAATTAAGTAACCATTTTCAAAACAGCAGCGAAAATCCGTCAGATCAGCGTTCATCAGCCTCCCATTTCTTCTATTTCAACAATCTTAAATTTTTCTGCGCGACAGCAAAAAACTTTTCGATTATGATAATCTT
Organism: Pyrinomonadales bacterium; assembly: GCA_038330465.1. Lineage (GTDB taxonomy): Bacteria > Acidobacteriota > Blastocatellia > Pyrinomonadales > Pyrinomonadaceae > JAFDVJ01. Next base: position 396 of record JBBQOA010000448.1, on the reverse strand, counting down.
TTAATTAAAATTATGAGCGAAATCCATAAACAAGCCGATCCGTGCACGATGATAATTTTCGGCGCGACGGGTGATCTGACAAAACGAAAACTTTTCCCCGCGCTTTACAATCTGGCGAAAGAAAACTTTCTGCCCGACAGCTTTGCGATCGTCGGCGTCGGACGCCAGGAAATGACGAGCGAAGATTTTCGCAGCCAGATACGCGGCAATTTGCTGGAATTCATCGGCAAGGACGTTGATCAAGCTCTGCTTAAATGGTTTGAGGAACGAACGCATTACACGGGCGGCGAATTTGCCGAGAAAAAAACGTTCAACGAACTCAAAAAACTTCTCAAAGATCTCGATCGGGAGTTCGATATTCCCGAAAACTATTTCTTTTATCTCGCCACGCCGCCG
>JBBQOA010000447.1:0-4338 GCA_038330465.1 Pyrinomonadales bacterium | reverse complement strand
TAGCCCTCTAAGCCTTCCGGCAACAAATTTTCGAGCGCTCTGAATTCAAGATTTTCCATTGTTTTCAGAACTTCGGGTTTGACCAAACGATTTCTTTCAGCTAAAACAATTCGTAATAGAACATCCGTTCAGTAAAAACCGAATGTTTTTGTTCATCGCCAAAATCCGACAATTTATAATCCGAAAAGTATGAAAATTTGCCCCCAATGCCGCGCCCAATTTGAAGATGATATGAATTTCTGTCTGCAAGACGGAACACCGCTTCTCGAAGAGGATCAATTTTCTAACCCGACGGAAAGCTTCAGCGAACAAACGATCAATCTGCCGACCGCGCCGAATCTGCCGCCGACGATCGCGCCAACCCAAGGTTACTTTGCGGCGGGCGGTCCGCCGACCGCCGCGCAAACGGAGCAGTTGACCGCCGAACTCAACAATCAGCCGACCGCCGCTTCAAAGATGGAAACGTCGCCGATCTTTGCATCGCTCGCGACCGATTCGGGAGCTTCAAAATCGCGCAGTGGTTTAGCGGTCGCGTCGTTTGCGGGCATCTTAATTTTGCTCGGAACGGCGCTCGGCGGTGTCTGGTGGTATTCACAGAGCGGAAAAAATACGGACGTCGCGCTGGCGAACACGAACAGTCAAAACCCGTCGACGGTGATCAACCAAAATGCCGATTCGGGTTTTTCAAACGAAAGTAATTCAACTGAAAGCAATTCGACAAATCAAAGCAATCAGACCGAATCCAGTTTAAGACCGAATTCAAACGGCAACACAAAACTTTCGACGCCAACGCCGACCGAGCCGGCGAAACCGACGCCGACCAAAGAAACCGAAGTCAATCCGACGCCAAAAACCGTCGTCACGGAAGTGACTGAACCGCCGCCGCCCGTCAAAACGCCGACGCCAACACCGAAACCCGTGCCGAAAACAATTTCGGGCGGCGTCGTTAACGGTAAGGCAACTTATCTGGCAAAGCCGACTTATCCGCCGGCGGCGAGAGCGGTCGGCGCAAGCGGTGCGGTGAGCGTTCAAGTAACGATTGACGAAAGCGGTAACGTTATTTCGGCAACTGCTGTCAGTGGTCATCCGCTGCTGCGCTCTTCGGCGGAGTCGGCGGCGCGTTCGTCGAAATTCAGTCCGACCGTGCTTGCCGGTCAACCGGTCAAGGTGACGGGCGTCATCGTTTATAACTTTGTTCCCTGACCCGCGATTGCTTAAATGGTCGAAAAGAGTGGTAAAATTAAGTTTAATGGATTTTGAAAATCAAAAATAAAGTTTGGAAAAACCGACTAATATGAAATTCTGCCCTACTTGCGAAACCCGCTACGATGAAGAAATTCTGCATTTTTGCACCAAAGACGGCACGCCTTTGGTTGACGAAAGTCAGCCGAGTTTTACGGAAATGCCAAGTGAAAGCCGCGCCGTGCCGGAAACCGATCTCGGCGAAGATACGGTGGTTCGCTACAAACCGCCGAAGGATATTCTCGAACCCGAACCGCCGCCTGATTTAGACCGCAGCGAAGCGCCGCGCATCGTGATTCCGATGAACGAGCAGAAAAAAGAACAGCAGAATGTCCGCGCCCGTCATATTCCGCCGTATCAACCGCTGCCGCCAAAATCGAACACGGGCAAGACGGTCGCGCTGACGATTCTCGGAACGCTGACGATCCTCGCGTTCGGTCTCGGGCTTTTTTGGCTTTTGCGAAGCGACGATTCGTCAAACAAAAATACGCTGAACGTCAACACCAATCCGCCCGATATGAATCTGAATACTAATCTGAATATCGGCGGAGTAAACATTCCGACCCCGACGAATTTAAACTCCAACACAAATTTCAACATTGATTTCAACACGAATGTCAACGCGAATCTGAAAACGCCGTCGCCGTCGCCGACCCCGAAACCGAGTCCGAGTCCGAGTCCGACGAACGCGGATGTCAATGCCAACGTCGCCAATATCATAACGAACAGCGCGCCGCCGCCAACGCCCAAATCGTCGGTTACGCCGCCGACGCAGCCGGGCGCGACGCCCAAAATCACGCCGACACCCGACCGGACAGGTCGTCCGTCGGTCAATTCGAATTTGCGGCAGTAAGGCAAAATAAATGAGCCGCTGACATCAAGATCGCCTCGCCGAAATTAGATTGTAAAAATCAAAAAATGCCGGAAAAATCAAAACTTTTCCGGCATTTTTTGACATTTTCCGGCTTTTCGCCGACTCCCGCAGAAGCATTCTCAGATATTCCGGTGAATGCGTCATCAACGTTTATTTGAGATAATATGCAATATAGCGCAAATTTTTAATGAGTGTGCGGGAAAACGTCAAACAGACTGTTAGTGAAGTTTTACGCACACACTCAAGAATGAAGCGATTCGGCAGACAATGTGTCCGCCGTTCATTAAATCATAATCTACTGCTGAATTGTCGGTACATGTTAGATCTGTGAAACGAAATAGAATCATATATGCCGCCGGAATCTTGATCGTCATCCTGCTCGGTCTCGCTTCGCGGTCCGGTTCTCCGCTGCTTCCGCGGCTTGTCAAAGAATACGCCAGTGATACGCTCTGGGCGTTGGTCGCCTATCTCGCGGTTGGTTTTCTTTTCCCGCGTCTGTCGATCGCGCGAGTCGCGCTCATTGCCGGACTTTTTAGCCTCGCGGTCGAAATCAGCCAGTTGTATCACGCCGAATGGATCGACGGCATCCGAAAGAATCGGTTAGGCGGATTGGTGCTCGGCTTCGGTTTTTTGTGGAGCGATCTGCTCTGCTATCTGGCGGGAATCGGTCTCGGAGTTTTGGTTGAATCTTTGGCTGCGCGTTACATTTTTTCGGGTCGTCAGTCCAAATTACATTGATTTATCCAATTTGACCGCTTCTTTCAATAGTTTGACGATTGCTCTTTCGTTTATTTCCCCGACCGCATTGAAGATCTTATAGAAGATTCGTTTGTTCGTGCCGTGCGTTAGATAACGATCGGTATCTGTTAGCCGCGAACCATACCAGAATCCCAATAAAACGCCTTTTTTAATTCCTCCTCTCGGGATAAAAGACGGATAGACGAGACAAATCCCTCTGTTTCCATAAAAAAACGGGACGTTATAAGCAATTTTCTCCCGGCAGGTCGGCGGCGTGTGGGCGATGATGATCTGTCTTAAAACATCGACCGTCATTCATTCACTCTCGGGCAGAACTTCATATAAATGGCTCAGCGACTTAATTTTTATTGAAGGGTCAAGCGCCATTCCGGTTTAATAATTTACGGGTATTTGTCTTTGGACTTGCGATGAGCACTTCTGACGGCACACCAAATTGTGTAACGACGTTATGATGCTCGATGATCCAATCATCTTGGTCAAAAAAAGAGCTAAGCCGAATCGGTCGGCAGCCGCCAACCAGGCTCGCGCGCAGATAAAATACGATTGACCACAGTTTAGAAACTATTCGCGATAGCGTCGTGACGCCCTCTGCCAGACTGACCAAACAAAGCTTTCCGTCTGGGGTAAGCACTCGATGCGCCTCGGCGATCGCGCCGCTGATGTCCGTCGCGGAAAGAAGGTCAAACACATAAGTAGAAATAACTCGATCAACCGAACCGTCGGAAAGTGAAAAATTCGCGGAACCGTCCGAATGCACGAGCTTTGCTCTTTCGGCGAAAGGTGCAAGCCGTTGCCGGGCGATCTCGACCATCGTCAGACTTAAATCCGAACCAAGATAGGTCGCCGATGCAGGTAGATATTTTGTCAGGAGGCTGAGCGCGAAACGCCCCGTGCCGCATCCAAATTCAAAAACATTTTCGGCTTGTCCGAAAGCCGCCTGAGCGACCATCTCAGCCAACGCCGCATCTTCATAAAATGCCTGCGCATCCTGCTTTTTTCCAAAGCGGTCATAAAAGGACTGTGCTTGTTTTCGAGACAAAACCATTGCTAATTCCCGATGATTTAGGACGCCCAAACTTGATTTATACCGAATCAAATTTCGTATAATAATTAATCGGACAAAAGCCGAATTTTAACGATGGTCGCGACAATTCCGGTTTAAGTTAACCGACTGATTTTATCATTCGCCCGTATTTTATCAGCGCAAGAGAATTTATTCAATTTGTTTCACAGATCAAGTTTTAGCTTTACGCTAATAGATAAATAGTCTTAAACTCAGGCTTCATTCCTGCCTCAAACGTTGAAGAAGGCGTCCTGAGCTTGAAATGAACCCGGATCATAAATTTTCAAAAGACTAGATCATAAAGAAATCGCGGATCCGTTTGAGCAGATCGCCCTGCGTGTTTTGCAGGCGTAGTTTGGCGGCTTCTTCGTTCAAACCTTCGCGGACGGCTTCGAGCGAA
>JBBQOA010000446.1:0-4369 GCA_038330465.1 Pyrinomonadales bacterium | reverse complement strand
TGTCAACGGCGGTTTCCAAATCTAATTTCGGCGGAAATATGCTTTGTGAAAAAGTTGCTGAACCCGACGCGGCAATCATCATCACCATAAATAGCCTGATTGTCATTCGGCGCAAATTTATTTTTATCATACTTTTGGACCTAAACAGTTGTATTCAAAATCTTGGCAGTGTCCTGAACAGTTTTGTTGATAAATCAAACCATCTTTTTGTTTGGCGCATAAGCTTAATTTTAGAAGCTAACAATGGGTTCGTATGTGTTGGAAATCACAAATCAAACAAGGTCGTTTATAAAAATATTTGAAACAATAAACCGCGATTGTTTCAAAACCGACAGAATCATTTCGGGAGTTTAAAGATTTAATGAATGCCGCGCCATAAAACTGATTTGGCACTTCCAACATCTCCTCTTGCCTTTGAAATGCTTCAGCCGGATCAGTTTTCCTTAAAACCCATCCATCGCAGAAATGTCATCATCGGACACCACCCGGTAAATGCCGATTGAAACAGATTGAGCCCAATGAACGCCGTGAAATAGAAAAAATACGGACTCACGTTGAAACCCAATAAGACGCTGATAAAAATAAGACTTCCGGCTATTAAATGAAGCATATTGGTTATATTCATCGAAACTTTCCTCCAATCTGAAACTATGTTGATATATCACTATATAGTAATATGCTAAATTAAATTTACTTCATCCATTTACTTAATGTCAAGCGAAGTTTGAGCCTCGATTTTTAACTACGCGCTCGGTTTCGCAGGCGATTTCAAAATCCAAGCTATCAAGTTCGTCTTTAATTTGTTCCAAGTCAAAAGCATCGCCACGTCTTTGGGTCCGCCGGTATGGAATAAAAGTTGGCGTGGTGAATAACCTTCAAGTATAAAAACTCTGTCTTTTTATCAAACGTTCTTGAATATTATATCGCTATACGGTAATGTAGTTATTTAAGGGATTGTAATTGATTTTAGTCTTCAAACTATACTTTTAAAAGGAATTTCGACGATGAATAAAAAAGAATTAAGCGATGAAGCATTAGATTTAATTGCCAGCCGATTTCGCCTGTTGGCAGAACCGATGCGACTCAGGATTTTGCATACACTTAATGATCAGGAAATGAATGTGAGAGAATTAGTTGCGGCAACCGGCGCAAACCAGGCAAATGTTTCAAAACATTTGGGAATTTTGCTTGAGGCGGGCATAGTTTCCCGCCGCAAAGAAGGTCTGACTGCCAATTATCGCGTGTCGGATGAAACTATCTTCGCGCTTTGCGATGTCGTGTGTTCTCGGCTCAAAATTCAATTCGAAACGCGCCAAAACGCACTGGCGAATGTTTTTTAGGTGATACTTTGAACGATTTCAGATTAGGTTTTTGTATTATTCCCGGGACGTGCCGATGCATTGAAATATTCCGGAGAACCGCATTTTTCAATACAAACTCTGCTGACTTGTTAAATAGGAAGCTTAAATTATGGATGACGCACTCTTATTACACCGTTTACACTTTGCCTTTACGATAACTTATCATTATCTATTTCCACTGTTGACGATGGGACTTGCCCCGTTAATCGTTTACTTCAAATCGATCTATTTGTGGAAAAACGACGAAAAATACAATCGGGCGGCTTACTTTTTAGGCAAAGTTTTTGCGATCAGTTTTATTTTCGGAGTCGTCACGGGAATTCCGATGGAGTTTCAGTTCGGCACCAATTGGGCGCGATTTTCGCGGTTTGCAGGCGGCGTGATCGGGCAAACTCTGGCGATGGAAGGCACCTTTGCATTCTTCCTTGAATCGGCTGTTTTGGGCATATTTTTGTTCGGTGAAAAAAAGGTCGGGCGAAAACTGCACTGGCTTTCGGCAGTCATGATTTTCATCGGAACATGGCTTTCAGGTTATTTCATTATCGTGACTGACGCCTGGATGCAAAATCCGGTCGGTTATGCAGTCGCCGCCGACGGAAGCGTTCAACTTTCAAGTTTTTGGGCTCTGCTCCTCAATCCGTGGGCGATCTATCAATACCTTCACAATATGGGCGGAGCGTTCGTGACCGGTTCATTTGCTGTCGCCGCGCTCGGTGCCTTCTTTTATTTAAGCAAAAAAAATATCGAATTCGGTAAATTATTTGTCAAAACAGGCGTCATCGCGGCATTGATCGGAAGCGTTTGGATGCTTTTTCCGTCCGGCGACTGGCAGGCGAAAATGGTGGCAAAACATCAGCCGATCACGCTTGCCGCGATGGAAGGCGTTTTCAAAACCGAAAAAGGCGTGGGAATTATTTTGATCGGTCAACCGAATGTCGCCGAACAGAAGATTGATAATGCGATCATCATTCCGAGCGCGTTGAGTTTTATGACATATCAGCGCTGGGATGCCGAACTAAAAGGTCTCGACGCATATCCGAAAGAAGATCACCCCGACAATATCGCACTGCTTTATTACAGCTATCACATTATGGTCGGCTTAGGCACGATTTTTATCGCGATTATGTTTTTCGGAGCGTTGCAGCTTTGGCGCGGAAAATTGTTTAGCTCGAACCTGCTTTTGTGGGTGATAATGCTCAGTTTTCCGCTGCCGTTCATCGCCAACACAGCGGGTTGGATGACGGCGGAAATCGGCAGACAGCCGTGGTTGGCTTATGGTTTGCTGCGCACCAATCAGGGATTTTCTTCGACCGTTTCAGCCGGCAATGCCTTGTTCACATTGCTCGGTTTTATGGGCATCTACACGCTTTTGTCGATTTTGTATCTATTTTTGATGTATCGCGTGATTGATAATGCCAACGATTATTTGAACGAAAAGGAGGTTTTATAATATGGAAACCATTTGGTTCATGATCGTCGCATTGATGATTACGGCGTATGTAATTTTGGACGGATTCGACCTCGGAGCCGGAATCGCGCATTTTTACGTCGGCAAAAACACGAAAGAGCGCGCCGGAATTCTGCAGGCGATCGGACCGGTTTGGGACGGCAACGAAGTTTGGTTGCTGGCGGCGGGCGGAACGCTCTATTTTGCCTTTCCGGTTCTTTATTCGGCAGCCTTTAGCGGCTTTTATCTGCCGCTGATGATCGTCTTGTGGCTGCTCATCTTTCGCGGCATCGGGATTGAACTCCGGCATCAAATGCAACACCCGATGTGGGAGAATTTTTGGGATTTTACCTTTGCGGTGGCGAGTGTTTTGCTGACGATATTTTTCGGCGCCGCGCTCGGTAATGTCGTTCGCGGTGTTCCGCTCAACAGCGAAGGGTATTTTTTTGAACCGCTCTGGACAAATTGGCGGGTCGCGCAGGATAACGGAATTCTCGATTGGTACACGGTCCTCGCGGGAATTGTCGCGTTGGTCGCGCTGACCGTTCACGGATCGAGTTATTTGGCGGTCAAAACGCCGGACGTAATGAACGAGCGGGCGCGCGCACTCGCCGGATTTGCCTGGTATTTGTTGGTCTTGGTGACAATCGCCAGTTTGTTTGCGACGATCTATGTCCAGCCGAATGCCCTCAACAATTTTACGAATTACCCGCTCGGTTGGTTGATTCCGATCTTAGTTTCAGGTTCGCTTGCGGCATTCAAGTATTTCCATTCAAAACAAAACGACAAGTTTATGTTTCTTTCTTCGTGCGGTTATTTGGTTGGAATGCTGGTCGGAGCCGTCTTCAGCGTTTATCCGAATGTATTGCCGGCGAGCACCGGCGAGCAATTTAATCTGACGATTCATAATGCCGCTGCCGGACAATACGGCTTACAGGTCGGACTGATTTGGTGGTCGTTCGGAATCACGATCGCGATTTCGTATTTTGTGATTTTGTATCGGGCTTTTAGCGGAAAAATCGATTTGGAGTCGGAGCATTAAAGCAAATCATCGCAATTTATTGAAAAGAAGAGATTATTATGTTTGATCCGAGTAGTAAAATTCAAGATTTTTTGGTTTTTGGCGAATTTGGAGATGTTAATCCTTCAATTACGGATTCTTCTACTTATACATTTATGAGTCCGGAGCGAATGGAGGAACTCTTTGAACATGAAATCGAAGGCTGCTTTCTCTATTCAAGGCATTGGAATCCGACGAATAAGTATCTTTCAAACGCCTTAGCGAGAATGGAAGATAGCGAATCAGCACAGGTTTCGGCTTCGGGAATGGCGGCAATCAGCACGACGATTTTGCAATTGTGCGATGCCGGAACGGAAATTATTTCGGCTCACACGATTTACGGAGGAACTTACGCACTTTTTAAAAATTTTCTGCCGCGCCTTGGAATCACGGTTAATTTTGTAAATATTCAAGATTTGGATCAAGTGGCGAGTAAAATAACCGAAAAAACTCGTGTAATTTATTGTGAATCAATCAGTAATCCCTTGTTGGCGGTTTCGG
>JBBQOA010000445.1:0-4388 GCA_038330465.1 Pyrinomonadales bacterium | reverse complement strand
AACAAATATCCGTTCGCGGGTTGGAACGAAGGGTTTACGACGACGGCGCCGCTGATCCTGATCGCGCTGCGCGGGCAGCCGATCATTCCCGTCAACGAAAAGCTTGTCCTCGACATCATTCCGGTCGATATGGTCGCGGGCGCAATCTTAGGTGCGGCGATGAATGCGCTCGTCGATGACAATCCGCCGCTCGTGATGCAGGCTTCATCGGGTGACGCGAACCCGAACGATATGAAACGCATCGTCGGGCTTGTCGGGCTTTATAAACGCGAACATTTTAAAGAAAAAGAGGTGGGCAACAAACTCGTCAACTCGGTCGCGGCGATGATCGAAACCGCGCCCGCGACGCAGAAAACTTACGAACGTTTTTCCGCGCCGATGCTCAATCGGCTGGCGAAAGGCGCGAATAATCTGCTCGACAAAGCCGCGCCGACGTGGGCGGGCGGCAGGCTTTCAAACATCGTTTCGGATTTGAAAAAATCGGTCGAAAATTTCGAACAGACGACGCAGGAAACGATCGACGCTTTCGCGATGTTCAAGCCGTTTATGATCGATAACGCCTACGAATATCGCTCGGACAACCTCCGCGCTTTGATGTCGCTCGTTAAAAAGAACGAACAAGATCTGCTGCCGTGGTATCCCGAAAAATTGGATTGGTATGATTACTGGCTCAAAGTTCATTTTCCCGGAATGCGGAAATGGGTTTTGCCGCAGCTCGAAGAAGATCTCAAGAAAATCGAGAAACGCTCTTATACTTACAAGGATCTGCTCGATCTCTTTGATACGTCGGTCAAGCGTTTTCCGACGCGGATCGCGCTGAAGATCGAACGCGGCGGCAAAAAAGAGCAATACACTTACGAAGACGTCAAGGAATTAACGTACCGCGCCGCCGGATTTCTGGCGGAAAACGGCATCAAACAAAACGACCGCGTGATTTTGTTCGCTAACAATATGCCCGAATGGGGCTTGTCGTATTTCGGGATTTTGAAAACCGGCGCGACGGCGATCCCGATCGATCCGGCAAGCTCGGTCGCGGAGATCGTCGCCTTTGCGAAAGCCGGTGAAGCTTCGGCAATTTTGATCTCGCCAAAACTCGCCGAAGAAAATCTCGATCTCGCGGAAAAACTGCGCGACGCCGGAATTGAAATAAATGTCTGGGTGTTTGACGAGATCTTTGAAATGCAGACGCCCGCGGAAGAAGCGCGGCGGAGCGCGCTGCTGCCGCCGAAAATTTTGTCGAATTCGGTCGCCTCGCTGATCTTTACATCGGGAACGACCGGCACGCCGAAAGCCGTCATGCTCTCGCACAAAAATTTTGTCAATATGATCTCGATGCTCTCGTCGGTGCTCGATATGAACATCACTGACGGCGTTTTGTCGGTCTTGCCGATGCATCACACGTTCGAATTTTCCGCCGGATTTCTGACGCCGTTTTCAAACGGGACGCAGATCACATATCTCGATGAATTGTCGGGCGAAGAACTCGCCCGCGCGATCGAAAACAATCTCGTGACGGGCATGGTCGGCGTGCCCGCGCTCTGGGAAATGCTTCACCGGCGGATCAAAACGCGTATGCGCGAACGCGGCGATTGGTTTGCCGATCTCGCCGATAACGTCATCGAATTCAACGCCTGGGTGCGCGACAATACGCCGTTCAATCTCGGACCGATCATCTTTTTTCCGATCCATCAGGGGATGGGCGGACGGATGCGCTATCTTATTTCGGGCGGTTCGGCGCTCTCGGAAAAGGTTCAAAAAGATCTTCACGGACTCGGGTTTACCGTTCTCGAAGGCTATGGTTTGACGGAATCTTCGCCGGTTCTGACCGTCGCGCGTCCCGGCAATAAACTCTTGCGCGGAAGCGTCGGCAAACCGCTGCCGGGCGTCGAGGTGAAGATCGATTCACCGGACGCGAACGGCGTCGGCGAAGTGCTCGCGCGCGGGCAAAACGTGATGCTCGGCTATTACAATAACGAGGAAGCGACCGAAGCCGTGCTTCAAGATCGGTGGCTTAAAACGGGCGATCTCGGCAAGCTCGACGAGGACGGAAATCTCTACATCGTCGGGCGTTCAAAGGACGTCATCATCGATTCGAACGGCAAAAATATCTATCCGGACGAGATCGAAGATCTCTACGGAAAATCCAAGTTTATCAAAGAAATGTCGGTCGTCGGGTTGCCGGACGACGACGGCGGCGAGAAGATCGCCGCGCTCGTCGTGCCGGATTACGAATTCGATATCGCCTTTTCACGCGCCGAAACGAACAAAAAGATCGAGGAACATTTTCGCGAAATTTCGGGCGGGCTGGCGTTTTTCAAACGCGTCAAGGTTCTTCATCTGACGCCGTTCGAACTGCCGCGCACGGCGACGCGCAAGGTCAAACGTCCCGAAGTCGTCGAAATGCTCAAAACGCTCGAAGACCGCGCGAAAAAGAAGACCAAACAAGTTGCCGAAACAAAGGGCGACGATACCGCGCTCTGGATTCGCAAAGTCGTCGCGTCGGTTGCCAACCGCGCATTGTCCGAGGTTGAAATGGGCAGCAAACTCGACGATCTCGGCTTTGATTCATTGATGTTCGTCGAATTGCAAGCGGCGGTCGAAGACGCCGGCGGACGCGTCATTTCGCCCGACACGCTCAACGAAGTGCAGACGGTGCGCGAGCTTTTGACGGCGGTTCAGCGCGTCGATAAATCGAAAAAACTCGTTGACGAACCAAAGGCGGAAGAGAAAAAGGACGACGAAATTTTCATTCCGTCGATCATTCGCCGGGTCGGCAATCAGCTCATCGATTTTGCGCAGGACCGGATCTACGACAATGTTTTGGATACGAAGATCGAAGGGCAAGCAAATGTTCCGCTTCACACGAATTTTATCGTCGCGCCGAATCACGCTTCGCACATTGACACCGGACTCGTCAAAAAGGCTCTGGGCAAAGACGTCGCCGAACAAACCGTCGCGGTCGCGGCAGCTGATTATTGGTTCGATACGCGTTATAAACGCGCTTATATGAACAATTTCACGACGCTCATCCCGATCGAGCGGACGGGAAGTTTGCGCCAGAGTTTGCGCCACGTCACGGAAATCTTAAAAGAAGGCTACAATACGCTGATCTTCCCCGAAGGGACGCGTTCGCTGACGGGCGAGATCAACGAATTCAAACCGATCATCGGTTATCTCGCGCTTAATGATAAGGTCGGAATTCTGCCGATCTACATCTGGGGAACCTACGAAGCCTTTCCGAAAGGAATGACGATTCCCGCCCAAAAATCGATCGGCGCCAAGGTCGGCGCAAAGGTTGGCAAGTTTTTGGAATACGACGAACTTTTTGAAATGACGAAAGGCGTTCCAAATACCGAAGCCTATCGTTTGATCGCCGCCCGCGTCCAACACGAGATCGAAAATATGCGCGACGGCACGCGCGATAAATTCGATGTCGCCGCCGTCAGAAAAAAATGGAAAGCCGAACGCCGTAAAACCCGCAAGCAAGAACCGGTGATCGATGAGTAAAACTTCTTTTTGTTTGCGCGGCTAATTCTATTTGTTCAGATTAACTTGAAAACTATTGAAAAGAGTTTTTTAGCCGCGGATTAACGCTGATGAACGCTGATATTTCAAAGACAGATCGAAATTAAAATCCGCGTTCTCCGCGTTAATCCGCGGCTAAATGTTTCTTTTTCTCTTAAACCGGCAAATGAAACCCTGGTAAGCTGGGAAAGTTTTGAAACCAAAAGTTGAAGATCGCTCGTAATATAATCAATAATAAGACGTTATCCTTTAATTTGAAACAGTATTACTTTCTCGTTTACTGAGTAGCAATAATTATGAAAATCGCCAAATGTTATCTAATCCTTTTTTGTTTGTTGTTGTCTTTTATTCCGATTTCCGCTCAAAAAACTTCGCAAAATACGACGTTCAAGGTCGATTTTGAAAAGTTTACGCTGCCGAACGGTTTGGAAGTGATCTTTCATATCGACCGCTCGGATCCGGTCGTCGCGGTTGCCTTGACGGCACACGTCGGGTCGGCGCGCGAAAAGGCGGGACGCACCGGATTTGCGCATCTTTTCGAGCATCTTTTGTTTTTGGAATCGGAAAACTTGGGCAAGGGCGGACTTGATAAAATGAGCGCGCGCGTCGGCGGTTCGGGTGCGAACGGTTCGACCTCGCGCGACCGCACGAATTATTTTCAAACCGTTCCGAAAGACGCGCTCGAAAAAATGCTCTGGGCGGAAGCCGACAAACTCGGCTGGTTTATCAATACCGTTACCGAACCGGTTTTGGCGAAGGAAAAACAGGTCGTCAAAAACGAAAAACGGCAGAGCTACGATAACAGTCCGTACGGGCAAACCTCGTATGTGATCGACAAAAATCTTTATCCGGAAGATCATCCG
>JBBQOA010000444.1:0-4403 GCA_038330465.1 Pyrinomonadales bacterium | reverse complement strand
TTTGCGTCGTCGCTTTGCCAAGCATTACCCAATACGCTTTGATATGGTCGAAATTGTCGATCATCAGACGCGAAACGGCGATTGTCTTTAAATTATCAATTGCGTCCGGTCCCGGCAGGCTCGAAAGCGCGGTTCCCGGCGGATAAAAGGCGAGCGGGATAAAGCATTGAAAACCGTTCGTCTTGTCCTGTTGTTCGCGCAGTTTGATAAAATGATCGACGCGGTCTTCCGTCGTTTCGATATGCCCGTAAAGCATCGTCGCGTTGGTTTTAAGTCCTGCCGTATGGACTTTTCCGGCGAGTTCGAGCCAGCGGCTGCCGTCGCATTTATGATCGCAGATTCTTGAACGCGTCGGTTCGGCAAAGATCTCCGCGCCGCCGCCCGGACAACTGTCCATTCCCGCCGCTTTCAAACGCTCGATCACTTCCTCGTCCGACATCTTGTAAAACCGCGCAAAGAAATCGAGTTCGACCATCGTCAACGCTTTCAAATGCAGTTTCGGGAATTCGCGCTTGAGCGAAGAAAAAAGATCAGTGTAATATTCGAACGGCAATTTCGAGTTCAAACCGCCGACGATATGCAGCTCGGTCGCGCCTTCCGCAACGGCTGAACGTGCAATTTCGATTCCTTCCTGAATCGAATGCGTGTACGCACCTTCCTGCCGCGCGCGTTTGTAAAACCCGCAAAATTTGCAGTCCGCGACGCAGATATTCGTGTGATTAAAATGCCGGTTGACGTTGTAATATGTCACGCGCCCGTGTTTTTTGCGGCGGACGAAATCGGCGAGCTTGCCGAGCGCGTTCAAATCGTTTGTGTTGTATAATTCGACGCCTTCATCAAAGGTCAGGCGGTCGCCCGCTTCGACCTTTTCGGCGATTCTGTTTAAGTTTGTATCAAATGAAAATTGCATAAATTAATTTTGTAAAACAAATAAATCTTTTTCTATTGCTTTTGAAATACTATAACGAATTAAGACCAAATCACCTTTGTTATATGATTTCGTCTTTTTATTTTTAAAGTTGTAAATTATTGTTTGGTCTAAAATTTCGTAGGTCAAGCCGTTTGAATCTTGAAACGATTCATCACCTGACATTCTTCTTTTATCTGAACGGAATGTTGAAGTTGATGATATAAGAAGATTTTGGAATGTGTTTGGAAAAGAAACGTCAGCAAACGATAGTTGCATTTTCGGACGAATTTCTATCGAACGAAGTTTTCCTAAATACTTTGAACCAAGAAAATATGTTAGCTTTTCATTATTTTCACTTCTCGATGTCATTACCCAAATATCTTCGTAATAGTCAAAATGAATTAACCAATCCGCATCGTAGTCACACTGCTTTTCACAATTTACGCCAAAGATTTTTTTTACATCATCTTTAGACGAAACTGTAAGTTGTAAATCTTTAAGTTTCCCGTTTTCAAAAAACTCGTAACCTTTGAGTTCATTCGGATACTGAATGCTTTGCGCCGAAACTTGAAACGCAAAAGCTAGAAGAAAAGTAAACGCGATGAAAAATTTTGCTAATTTCATAAAATTAAATTCTCTAAAACATTTTACCAAGAAAATCCGAATCTTTTTAACCTTTCAAATCAAAACTCGCCGCGCTGTGCCATTCGTGGGCGATGTTCCGCATTAAAAGCGCGTGGTCGAATTCGATCGAGCCTTTCGGGAAAATCGTTTCATCGTCGTAAAAACTCGACATGACAAAATCCAGTTCAAGCGGTTCGACTTTCCAATTTTTGATCTCCAAAACTATTGCGTCCAATGCATTTTTATTTTTTGTGGCGGAATAGCCCAAAGAACCTTTTTCAAAAAAGTTTGATGCTTCGGTAAGCGACGCGAAGACGGAATTGTCGGGAAATTTGTCGCTTTGTTTTCCGGCGAGTTTAACAAACGCCGTGTTGTCGGCGGATTCCATTGAAAAATTTATTTCATTTTCGTTTTCCGTAATTTCAAAATCCGCACGGTGCTGTTCGCCCGGAAAAAGCCTTCCGCCGACCGCCGAATTGATAAAAGAATCGGTATCGCGGCGCGGAACATAAACGCCTTCGCGGGTTTCGCCGTTTTCTTCCCATTCGACGGCAATCCGATGCGCGGCGTTTTCACTTGCAAAGCCGACAAATTCCGGCGTGAATTTCGGGCGCGTATGTTCGAGGCGGATCAGGCAAATTCCCGCGATCGCTCTGCCGTTTTGAAGTTTCGGGCGAAAATTTTCAGGCAGAGTTTTTTGCGCGATGTCTGCGTCGCAGCGATAGTTGACCAAAATTCTGCGCTTGATATTTCCTTGCAATGTCGGGATTTTCATAATTTCCTCATCAGCTTTTTTTAGTTCCGCAGTTCGGTATGCAAAATTGATGCCGTTTTCTCAACAAATATCAGACGAGTAAGTTTATCCGAAAAACGAGGTAAATAAGCGGTTTATTTGACGCTTCGCGGTTTTGCCTTTATGTTTAGAGAACAATTTCTTTAAGCAATTTGCAAAAAATTAAGGTGGACTTTAGAAAAATGCGAAAAATTATTTGTTCGGTTTTGTTGAGTGTTTTATTTTTAAGCGCGGTTTTTAATGTCAACGCGCAAAATTCGACCGTCACGGTCATCAAAGCGGGAAAACTGATCGATACCATTAGCGGCAAGGTTTTGACCAATCAGATGATCCTGATCGAAAATGATAAAATTAAAGCGGTCGGGGCAAATCTGACGATCCCTTCGGGCGCCAAAATTATCGATCTTTCGAATGCGACCGTCGTGCCGGGACTGATCGACACGCACGTGCATCTGACGGGCGACCCGTCCGACAGCGCCGGTTATTACGACGATATTTTCCGTAAATCGTTTGTCGACAGCGCGGTTACTTGCCATATTTACGCGCGGCGCACGCTCGACGCGGGCTTTACGACCGTTCGCAATGTCGGCGCCGAAGGCTTTGTCGATGTCGCGCTCAGAAACGCGATCAACGACGGCAAGATTCCGGGACCAAGAATGCAGGTCGCGACCTATTACATCGGTTCGACGGGGAGTCACGGCGATCTGAACGGTTTTTCTCCGTGGCTCAGCGACCGGATGCCGCCGGAAATGTCGGGCGTCGCCGACGGTCCCGAAGCCTTGCGGAAAAAGGTTCGCTATCTCATCAAATACGGCGCGGACGTCATCAAATTCGGGGCGAGCGCGGGCGTTCTCTCGGAAGAAGCGAGCGTCGGCGCACCGCAGTTCACGCAGGAAGAAATGAACGCGATCGTTGACGAAGCAAAGCTTCACGGCTTAAAGACCTGTGCGCACGCGCACGGCACCGAAGCGATCAAAATGGCGATTCGGGCGGGCGTCGCCTCAATCGAACACGGCAGTCTGATTGACGCGGAAGGGATTCAAATGATGAAGGATCGCGGCACGTATCTTTCCGCCGATATTTACAACGACGATTATATTCTCGCCGAATATTCGAAGATGGGTTATCCCGACAAGATCATCAACAAGGAAAAACTGGTCGGGCGGCTGCAGCGCGAAAACTTCCAAAAAGCGGTCACGGCGGGCGTCAAAGCGACCTACGGAACGGACGCCGGCGTTTATCCGCACGGCTGGAACGGCAAGCAGTTTTTCTATATGTTCAAATACGTTCTGACGCCGATGCAGGCGAGTCAGGCGGCAACCGTCAACGGCGCCGACCTGCTCGGCTGGAGCGACACGGTCGGTTCGATCACGGCGGGAAAATATGCCGATATCATTGCGGTGACAAACGATCCGCTGCAGGACGTCAAAGTTTTTGAAAACGTCCAATTCGTCATGAAAGGCGGCGAGGTTTACAAAAATTCGATCACCAAATAATCCGCCGTTCAACCAAATCTCCCTCGATCAATGACCGGCGACCTGATAAATTAAACATCTTGCCAAAATAGTTTTTTTAACGCCGATCAGCCAAAGGGTTCGATCAGAACCCTTTGGCTGATCGGCGTTAAGATTTTGGTTGAGCTACGCAATTCTTTATTTTGGAAAGCCGTCTATTAAACTGTTGACAAGATTTGCTTTATTGTTAGATAATTTTATCGTAGTTTCCCGCAAAGCAACCTGTCCCGACTTTAAAATTCAAGTCCTTCATTTAAGGCACGCAAATTGTTTTGTTGACGGATAAGATGGCTGATTTTTCGATAAATCAGTCAGATTGACCGAGTATTTTGATTTAATTTACAAATAATTCAACTAAGTTCAACTATTACGCCATAATTACCCGGCTTTTTGTCTTTCTCGGCAAAATGCGGGTTTCACGGTCAAAATGATCGGACGAAATGCGAAACAGATCTGAAAAATTCAATTCTATGAAAGTGCAAACTATTTTCTATAATTACAAAGGCGGCGCCGATTCATTGCCGATCGATTGGAATTCGCGCCCAAATCTGGTCATCACATC
>JBBQOA010000443.1:0-4415 GCA_038330465.1 Pyrinomonadales bacterium | reverse complement strand
GGGAAAATGTTGGTCAACAAGCAAATCGAGAAAGCCCGGTGCGACCAATTGTTTGCCTCTGGCACGCCGAATCAGATCAGGAAACAGTTTAAGACGATGTGTCAAACCGGACACGGAAAACACCGGCGGACTGCTCCCGATGGCGACAACCAGTCTGCCTCCGGGCGACATTACCCTATAAATCTCTTCCAGGGCTTTTAACGGATTTGGAAAATGGAGCAAAGAAAATAATGCTGTGACGACATTAAAAGTCTGATTTTCAAACTTTAATTCTTCCGCATCCATTTGGCTGAATTCAATTTTTTGTTCGAGTTCCATTCGAGAAGCTTTAGACTCAGCTACCGCCAGCATTCCTTCTGAAAGATCAATGCCGTGAATTTTTCCGCCTGACCCGATTTTTTGTGCCGCCTGTAAAGCGACGACTCCGGTTCCGGTGCCGACATCAAGCACGGAATCATCCGGCTTAATTTGAGCAAGCGAAACCATTCGAGCCGCGAGCGGACTGGATAGCCGTTCGGTAAAATAATCGAATTGTTCGGTAAGGGCGTCGTAGCTCGTCGCATCGCGGGTTTTGAATTCTTGTGAATCAGATGTTTGCATTGTTTTTCTAATTTGCCAAAGGAATCATCAAATCTAAATATTTCCGCGTCAAAATGTGCCAATCATAGTCGGCGGCGCGTTTCGGACCGTCTTCTTTCATTTGCTTTTGCCACGCTTCATCGCTGAGAACCGCCGCCATTCCTTCCTTTAAGGTCGAAACTTCCGCGTCTTTCAAGAGATGCGCGATGCCGCCCGCAAATTCGGGAAAAGCGGTATTGTCGAGCGCAATCAACGGCGTTCCGCACGCCATTGCTTCGAGCACGGGCATTCCGAAGCCCTCGTAAGAAGATGGATAAATAAACAGATTGGCGGCGTTATAGACCAAAAACATTTCTTCGTGCGTAACATAATCGAGAACGAAAACTTCATCCTGAATTTTCAGTTCCTCGATGACTTTGCGAAACGGCGAAGTTCCGGGCAGCGAAGCCCCGACGATCAGAAGTTTTTGCGGAAATCCTTCTTTTTTCAACTCGGCAAAGGCTCTGATTAATGCCGAAAGATTGCGCCGTTCGGTCGGTTTTCCGACATAGACGATGAACGGAACATCCGCGCCGAAAACTTTTTTGCGCCATTGAGCCATCTGTTCTGAATCGGCAATCGGACGAAAAACCCTCGTATCTACACCTTCGGGAACAACATTGATTTTATCAGGATTAATTTTGTAAAACTTTATCATATCCTGTTTAGAATAATGACTTACGGTGGACAGTCCGGTCGCTCTTTTGGCACTGAGAGTATAGATCGCGCGTGCCTTGTTTAAGGTCCACCAATCAAATGCTTGAGGATAACCTTCATACGAGCCGTGATGAATCAAAAATGTCGGGCATCGCGCCATCAGCGGTATAACATAACTGGGACACAAAAGCAGATTTTTATTGCCATGAACTTTCGGCATAGTTATTTGCTCCCACAATGCCAAAGGCAGCGAAGATGGCGCAACCACATTAATTACTCCCGGCGGCAGATAAATGTCCTTGTCGAGCGGGTGCGGCGTGTAAAGACGAATTTCGCTGAAAGGATGCTCCAATTCACTGAAACAGCGAAGCAGTGCCTCGACACACCGCGCCACGCCCGAGCGTTTAACTACCAGACGAATTCCATTAACTCCAAGAATCATTCTTCAAAAACCTCATCTGCCAAACAAAATTTTATGTCGCAGCCCGTAAACAGCGAGCCGCTCTTCTTTGCTTAAAAACAAGAGCAGACTCGCCGCAAAAAACGCAAAAAAGCTGACTTTTAAAGCGGAGGCGACGATGTCCCATTCATTAAACTGACTGCAAACCCATCCCGTCAGAAACAAAATAAACAAGCTGTAGCCGATCAGCAAACTCAAATTTCGCGGAATGGCAAAGCCGTGTTTAATTTTCAAACGAACAAAAGTCAAAGAAAAAATCGCCAACCCCGAAATGATACTGCCAATCGCAATGCCCTTGATACCGTAATATGGGGCTAAAAACCAGGCGAGCGCGGCGAATCCGATTTGCCCGCCCGTAACTATCAGAGTATAGCTTTTCAAATCGTCAAGCCCGACTAAAAGCGATTGATGAACTCCGCCGAGTTGCGTGATAAACTGCCCAAAAATGAAAAGAAAAACCAGACTTCCGACCGCCGCAAATTTCGTTGAGAACATGATCGCCAACAGCAGCTGCGGAAACATCACGACGGGCAATGTAACTAAACTCAAAATAACCGCCATTTTCCGCTCGAATTCGGCGGCGTGTCGAAGTTTTTCCGCTTTTTCAATGTTGCGGTTCAGAATCGGGGTCAGGTAAAGACCATTTGCCGGATTAAGAACCATTCCGATTGCCGTCGATAACACCAACGCGCCTTGCAGCAATCCGGTTTCCGTTTCGCCGAAATTGGCGAGAATTGCATAACGCGCAACGAGCAAGGACAGGGAATAGCTGACCGAACCGAAATAAAGCATTGCCGTAAATGAAACGATATGCGGGCTTTGCCATATTTCTTTTAAGCTGTTTTTGCCGTTAGTGAAAAACGGCAAATCAAATTTTTTCCAAAGATAAACGATAATGCCGAGCGTCACGGCGATGCTTGCCAGCGAACCGCCGATGAAAAGCCCGACAACGCCCGCCGCTAAAATGCCTGTGATAACGGCAACGGTCGTCGCGGAATTGGTGATGACGGCGAGCGCGGCGGAAACCCGATAATTTTGCGCGGCGGCAAAAACATTCGAAAAAAATCCGCCCAAAACCAGCGTCGGCAGTGAAAGCAAAGCGATCAGCAAATAAATCTGGTATTTTTCAACTTCCGCTCCGAATGTCTGCGGTCTGAGAAAAACCAAACCGATTGCCAGAGTTGTTCCGGCGATGGAAAGCAAAGCCAAAAGATGTAAAAATCCGGCGTAACATCGTTTGAACGCTTCGTGTCCCTCGCTGTGCGTTTTCGACAAAAATTTGACCGAGGCGAGCGGAATGCTAAAAGCCGTTGCAAAAGCGACGAATTGAACGGTTTGGTCAATCGTGCTGACGACTCCGACACCAGCCGGTCCCAGTGTCACGGCAACGACCTTTGAGCGGACAAATTGAATGATGATGGCGAAGGCTTGAATTGCTCCGATACTGAGAATAGTCTTGAGCATTTTTAAGCCGTTTCGAGCCGTCTTTTGTCAGTTTCATTTACCGAATCAGAACCCAATAATTCGCCGCGTCCGATTTGGTGAAGCTGTCGTTTTAATTGGCTTGCAACGGAGTTTTCCAAACCTTCCGAAAGGTCGCGGTGTTTGCAGGTGGTGCATGGATGTTCTTTTGTGCCGAATCCGATCATACTTCGACGCCAACCGGCGAGCCGTCCGGCATAAATGTCAAAAATGCTTGTTTTAGGATTACCCAAATCGCCAACGATAAAATCCTGATGCTGTGGAAAATCGCTTCGCAGATTACAGCACGGCATAACTTTTCCGGTGTAATCAATGACAAATGTTTCAAACGGCTCACGGCACGGCGAGGTGCGTTTTTTATGTGTGTATTGTTCCATCAAATTTCCGCGGTCAGTTCCGAAATCGTCAAAGTTAATACACGCCGATTGTATATCAAGCCCTTCATAATCAAATGTGCAGCGTAAAGAATACGAAGTTTCATTGCGGGACGAAATCGGTACATTGAGTTTGGCGGAGAGTTTTTCGTTGTATTTGTGAGCAAGTTTCAAAGACCATTTTTCGCTTGGTCTGAGGTAAATACTCATATAAATTATGTCTAATCCGGCTTCGCGCAGCGCCTTTAAAACACTTGGTTTGAGAAAATCCGTGTTTGTCACAATTGCCAATTGGGCGTTCGGAACTTTGGCACGGGCAGTTCTGATGCGCTCGTAAAGATAAATCAAATTTGACAGCGGTTCGGAATAACGCGCAATTTTTATTTGTCCGCGGTAATCTATCGCACCGAGTTCGTCAAAAACGCGGTCAAGCACTTCCCGGTCGGTCAAAATGTTATTCTTTCGGCGGTCAACAATTACATTCGGACAAAAAGAACAAACGCGATTGCATTTAGCGTGGACTTCAATTTCCACCAGCGTGACGAATTTTTTGAAAAGGGCTTTTTTTATTTCGGCAGAGGCTTCGGTTAAGTCGTCGAATAAATTCGGCTCTAGTTTAGTAATCCAATTTTTCCATGCGCGTCCTTCCCGAAGACGTGAAACGAATGAGGTCGGTAAGATGGCTTCGGTGATTTTGGCAAGCAACAAAGAGAGTTCTTGATTTATCGGCTTTATCGATGTTTTATTGGTTGTTAATTTCGTTAAATTCATAAACCTATTCTCTCCACTATAAAGTGCTCATTACGGGAGAATTCGCTTTGTTG
>JBBQOA010000442.1:0-4432 GCA_038330465.1 Pyrinomonadales bacterium | reverse complement strand
CGCAGATGACGCGTGCGCCGTGGGCGTGGGCAATGTCGGAAACCGCCTGCAAATCCGTGACGCTCATCACGGGATTGGTCGGCGTTTCGACAAAAACCATTTTTGTGTTCGGTTTGAAGGCTTGTTCGAGATTAGTCGCGTCGGTCGTGTCAACGAGATCGAACTGAACTCCGTAATTCGATAAAACTTTATCGAAAAGCCGGAAAGTTCCGCCGTAGGTATTATCGCCCAAAATCACGTGATCGCCCGCCTTGACGAGCTTTAAGACCGCGTCGGTCGCCGCCATTCCGGAAGCGAAAGCGTAGCCGAAACGCGCGCCTTCGAGCGCGGCGATGTTTTTTTCGAGCGCGGAACGCGTCGGGTTTTGGGTTCGCGCATATTCGTAGCCTTTATGTTTGCCGAAAGCGTCTTGCGCGTAGGTTGAGGTTTGATAGATCGGCACGCTGACCGCGCCAGTGGCGGTGTCAGGTTCATTTCCGGCGTGAATTGCAATTGTTGAAAAGCCCATAAAAGCGCGAAGTCGCTAAGAAATCTCGAAGCCCTTAAATTTTAACTTATTTCGGAGTTTAAGGCTAATAAAACTCTTATTTTAACGAGAATTTATGGTAACTTATCCGAACAAAAAAATGCAAACAGGGAATTTTTTAATTTTATTCGGAAATTAATTGAAATGCGGTAAATCCGCGTGCGGTTTTGACTGCATTTTCATATTGCGAGATTTTCGCTTCGTTTTGCAGCGTCAAACTGATGTCGTCCAAACCGTTGAGCAGACAGTAGCGGCGAAAGCCGTCGATTTCAAAGCTCGCCTGAAAACCTTGACGGTCGTTAACGGTTTGATTTTCCAAATCGACGATCAGTTCGAAATTTTCCTGATTTTTAGAGTTTTCGACCAACTCGGCGACTTTTTCTTCGCTCAGAGCAACCGGCAAAAGTCCGTTTTTTAAGGAATTATTATAAAAAATATCTGCAAAACCCGGCGCGATCACAACGCTAAAACCGTAATCCGTCAAGCTCCACGGCGCGTGTTCGCGCGAGCTTCCGCAGCCGAAATTAGCGCCCGCAATGAGGATCGAAGCGCCCTTATATTTCGGATCGTTTAAGACAAAATCGCTTTGCGGCGTGCCATCCGCATCAAAACGCCAATCGTAAAAAAGAAATTCGCCGTAGCCGGTGCGTTCGATCCGTTTCAAAAATTGCTTCGGAATGATCTGGTCGGTATCGATATTCGGCTGATAAAGCGCGACGGTTCGTCCGGTGTGTTTTGTGAATTTGTTCATTACTAATGGATAATGCAAAATGGATAATGGAAAATAATTTTCCACTTTCCGTTTTCAATTTTTCGTTAATCTTTAAATTTCCAATCACGGACATCAACAAAATGTCCGGCGATCGCCGCCGCCGCCGCCATCGAAGGTGAAACGAGATGCGTTCTGCCGCCGCGCCCTTGCCGCCCTTCAAAGTTTCTGTTCGAAGTCGAAGCGCAGCGCTCGCCCGGCTTTAAGATGTCTTCGTTCATCGCCAGACACATCGAACAACCCGCGTCGCGCCATTCGAAACCGGCATCCGTAAAGATCTTCGCCAAACCTTCTTCTTCAGCTTGTTTTTTGATTTGCATCGATCCCGGCACGATCATCGCGCCGACCTTTTCGCTGACTTTGTAGCCTTTCGCGATCCGCGCCGCTTCGCGCAGGTCTTCGATCCGCGAATTGGTGCAGGAACCGATAAATGCGCGGTCGATCGTGATCTCTTCGATCTTTTGCGAAGGCTCCAAATTCATATACTGCAAAGCGCGTTCAAAGGATTTGCGCTCGTTTTCGTCTTTCGCGGCGGAAAGTTCGGGCACGCTTTCGGAAATTTTGACGCTCATTCCGGGCGACGTTCCCCAGGTCACAAACGGCGCGAGATCTGTCGCATTGATTTCGACGGTTTTATCGAATTTCGCGGCTTTCTCGCTTGGCAAAGTTTGCCAGTATTCGACCGCTTTTTCCAGGTTTTCGCCTTTTGGTGCAAAAGGTTTATTTTTTAAATATTCAAAAGTCTTCGCATCCGGCGCGATCAGTCCGGCTTTCGCGCCGGCTTCGATCGACATATTGCAGACGGTCATTCTGCCTTCCATCGAAAGATTCGTGATCGCCTCACCCGCATATTCAATGACGTAACCCGTGCCGCCGTCCGTCCCGATCTGGTTGATGATTCCCAAAATCACGTCTTTTGCCGTCACGCCGAACGGGACATCGCCTTCGACTTTGATCAGTAGATTTTTCGATTTATTTTGCTGGAGGCATTGCGTCGCCATCACGTGTTCGACCTCGGATGTGCCGATGCCGAACGCCAATGCGCCGAACGCGCCGTGTGTCGATGTGTGCGAATCGCCGCAAACGATCGTTTGTCCGGGCTGCGTCAAGCCTTGTTCGGGACCGAAAACGTGGATGATGCCTTGTTCGATACGGTTCAGATCGTAAAGTTTGACGCCGAATTCGCGGCAATTTTTTCGCAGCGTTTCGACCTGCTGCGCGGCGATTCGGTCGTTAAAGGGAAGATGCCGGTTGATCGTTGGGATCGCGTGGTCGAGCGTCGCAAAAGTCAGATCGGGACGGCGCACTTTCCGGTCTTTTAAACGCAAACCTTCAAAGGCTTGCGGCGAAGTGACTTCGTGGACGAGATGCAGATCAATATAGATCAGCGCCGGTTTATCGGCTTCGGCGTGAACAATATGGGCGTCCCAAATTTTGTCGTAAAGCGTTTTCATTCAAATAAATATAACTGATAATATAACTGAAAATAGGACGCGGACAAACGCGGATCAGGCGGATCTTCGCGAATTCGGTATAAAAAGATCCGTGAAAATCCGTTAAATCGGCGAAGATCCGCGTCCCATTTCTTTAAAAACTAAACTGTCTGAGAGTTGGCTCGCGTATTCGCAAACTCAACTGCGTATTTTGCCACCAAATCGCCGATCTCGACGGTTTTCGCGAAATTCGTTTTGTCGTTTGAAATATCGGCTGTTCGGTAGCCTTCCGCCAAAACTTTGTCGATCGCGTTTTCGATCGCTTCGGCGGCTTCCGTGTTCTTCGCCGTATGGCGCAAAAGCATCGCAACCGAAGCGATCGCGCCTAAAGGATTGGCGATGTTTTTGCCGGCGATGTCGGGCGCCGAACCGTGAACCGGCTCGTAAAGGTCGATTTGTCCGCCGATCGTCGCCGAGGCGAGCATTCCCAAACTTCCGGTCAGCACGGCAGCTTCGTCCGACAAAATATCGCCGAACAGATTTTCCGTCAGAATCACGTCAAAGCGCGTCGGGTTCGTCACGAGATGCATCGCGCAGGCATCGACAAAAAGATGTTCGAGCGTAATTTCCGGGTAATCTTTCGCGACCTTTTCGACCGTTTCGCGCCATAAACGCGACGTTTCGAGGACGTTCGCTTTATCGACCGAGGTCACTTTTTTATTGCGAGTTTTGGCGGATTCAAACGCGACCCGCGCGACTCTTTCAACTTCCGCCACCGAATAACGCATCGTGTTAAATGCTTCGGTTTCCGAAATTCCGCGCGGCTGCCCGAAATACAAACCGCCGAGCAGTTCGCGGACGATCAATAGATCGGTGCCTTCAAAGATCTCACGCCGCAAAGGCGACGAATCGATCAGCGCGGGAAACGCTTTTGACGGACGCAGATTCGCAAAACCGCCGAGTGCCGTTCGCAATTGAAGCAAACCGATCTCGGGACGTTTTACGGGCAAAAGATGATCATATTCGGGCGCGCCGACCGCGCCGAGCAGCACGGCGTCGGACTTTAAGCAAGATTCTTTGGTTTCGACGGGAAACGGCGAACCCATCGCGCTGATCGCCGCGCCGCCGATCAATTGCTCGTCGGTTTCGATTTCAAAATCATAAACTCTGGCAACCGCCGACAAAACCTTGACGGCTTCGCGTGTGACTTCGACGCCGATGCCGTCGCCTGCTAAAACTGTAATTTTCATAAGAATTTTGAGCCGCGAATTAACCCGAAAGCTCACGAATTTTTTACAAAAATATAAAAATTCGCGGCTGATTCGCGTAAATTTGCGGCTGAACTTTTTAAGCCGCCATCAAGGTCGGCATTTGCGTCGGCAAGATTGCCAGCAAATCCTGATCGTAAATATTTTTCTTTTTATCGGCAAGCGCGGTGAATTTCTGATAAACCTCGCTGATCTCGTGTTGGGCAAGCTGATAACCGAGTTCGTTGTAACGGGCAACGAGCGCGTGTCTGCCCGAATGTTTGCCGAGAACGATATGATTTGACGGCACGCCGACCGACTGCGGCGTCATTATTTCATAACAGAGCGGATTACTCAAAACACCGTGCTGGTGAATTCCGGCTTCGTGCGCAAAGGCATTGAGCCCGACGATCGCTTTGTTCGGCTGAACTCCGAAGCTGATGATCGACGAAAGCAT
>JBBQOA010000441.1:0-4435 GCA_038330465.1 Pyrinomonadales bacterium | reverse complement strand
GCGAATTTTTCCGCGCCTACGGATATGCGGACAATGAGATCAACGACGAGCTTCGTAAACGATTGATGCTTTTGACGATGTTTTACGAATGGAGCGACCTGCGCCGTTACGCGATCCGTCTGCGACCTGAAGCAGTCGATTATTCACTGCTCGAACTCGAACGCGCGATCTGGAATTTTTGTTAATCGCCCGCCAAAACGGCGCGCCCGCGCCATTTCCAGAATCTTCGAAGAGCCAGCGAAATTCCCGTATAAACCAGAAACGCGCCGCCGAGACAGGCAATAAACCCGAGCAATTGTCCGATCACGCCGCCGGTTTCGCCCGTATGCGTGAACCGCGCCCACGAACGCAGCTGACGCGCCGAATTTTGTTCGCCGTAGGGCTCCCACTTTGCGACCGCGCCCGTTTTCGTATCGATCGTCAGCGACGAACGCGCGAATTTATTCCAGTAAATTCCCTCGTCGATCGTGAAAACGGCTGCGTCATTCGTGATCGGCAGCCGCACCGCGATCGACTTCCAAGCCGTGTGACGTTCGGTTTTGGTCCAAACTTCATTGAGATTGTCGGGTAAATTGAAAGTCTGTTCGGCTTGCCCGTTCGGCGCGTTCGGCGGACCTTGCGACGGCTGCGGAAGTTCGTTGCCGGTCAATGTGTAAAGCAAATTTCCCGCCCATTGATAGGAGATGATCGCGCCCGTCAGGGTCAAAATAATGAGGATCGAAGACGTCCAGAAACCGATCACGTTATGCCAGTTGAAATCACGCGCTTTGCCGGAATTTGTGCGGCGAAACCAAAGGATCGGCGCAAAATGACGGCGCGTCCAATGGCGCGGAAACCAAATATAAAATCCCGAGATCGCGAGCAATAGAAAAAGCAGATTCGCCGCGTCGTTGAGCGATTTGCCGACATTGCGACCGCTTCCCGAAAGCGCCAGCCAGCGGTGCGTATCCTCAACAACGCGGAAAAATCCGCGCCAACCGCTCGCTCCTTCGCCTGTAATTTCACCCGTGTAGGGGTTGACAAAAACTTGTCCTTCGCGTCCGAGCGCGACGCTTGCCGCCGCGTTGCGATCATTTTGCAGAGTTATTCCCGTCGGTTTCGCATTCGGTTTGGCATTTTGAACTTTGGCGATAATTTCATTGATCGAAATTCTTTCGGCGAGTTCGTTCGGCGCCGCATTTCGCATTTCGCTTTCGGCAAACGACAAAATATTCGATTCAAACGAAAGCAGCGCGCCCGAAACGCACATGATAAAAATAAAGATTCCGGCAAGCGTGCCCGAGATCAGATGAAGCCAAAAGACGATTTTCCGAAGTGTTTGCATTTGATGCTCTTATACGGTCGCCCAGCGGCGAAGCAAATTGTGATAGACGCCCGTCAGTTGAATGACCGACGAATGTTCGGGCGCATTTTCGGCGATCCGCTGAATTGCCAGATCCATATCGAACAGAATCGTCCGTTCGCCGTCGCCGCGCACCATGCTTTGAATCCAGAAAAACGAAGAGATCCGCACGCCCTTTGTGACAGGGCGAACATTGTGCAAACTCGTCGCCGGATACAGAATCAGATGTCCGGCGGGAAGCTTGATGCTCTGCACGCCGTAAGTATCTTCGATGACGAGTTCGCCGCCATCGTATTCTTCTGGATCGGTCAAAAAGAGCGTCGCCGAAAGATCGGTGCGAATCCGGTGCGGCGTGCCCGTCACTTGCCGGATCGCATTGTCAACGTGATTGCCGAACGAGCCGCCGCCTTCGTATCGATTAAAAAGCGGCGGAAAAACCTTTAACGGCAGCGCCGCCGACATAAAAAGCGGACTTTTTTCAAGTGCGCCGAGAATCATTTCGCCTAATTTTTGCGCGAGCGGGTGATTTTCGGGCAATTGCAGATTGTTTTTCGTCCGCGCCGATTGATGACCGGCAGTCACGCGCCCGTCGATCCATTCGGCTTGAACTAATTTTTGTCGATATTCCGACGCTTGTCCGGCAGACAAAACATCGGGAATTTGTAACAGCATATTTTTTTTGCCCTCGAAATCCTGAATTTGATGATCTTTACAAATTGCTCTTTAAAAATGAAAGTTCGTTGTAAAAATCACTGACCGCGCCGCGCCGGGGACAACTTGTCCGCCGGTGATGCGGTCGAAATAGAATTTGTCCGTCAGGTTGTTCATATTCAGCCGCAGATCGATGTGTTTGTTGAACCGATACAAAGCGGTCGCGTCGAGCAGCCAATAACAATCGACAAACCGCGTGTTGATCGTGTTTCCAAAGCGGCGGTCAACAAACCGCGCGCCGCCGCCGAGCGATAGACGAAACGGAAATTGATAGGTCGTCCAGAGATTGAAAGAATGTTTCGGCGTGTTGATCAGACGCTTGCCGACCTCGGAAATTCTCACGCCGTCGATAACGGTCGGCGCCGCGTTTGACGCGACGATCTCGCTGTCGAGCAATGTGTAACCCGCGAGCACGCTCCAGTTTCGCGTAAAATTTCCGGTCGCCGCGAGTTCGATGCCGTCAACGCGCTGTTTGCCCCTGAGAACGATCGGTTCTTCACCCGGCAAACCCGGCGTGCGGGCGTTTGTTTTATTGACTCGGAAGATTGCGCCCGAAAGAAGCAGGCGATTCTTGAAAAGATCCCATTTCGTGCCGGTTTCGAGCGTGTAAGTTTTTTCTGGATCGACCGCCGCGCTCGCCGCGTTATATGACAAACCTTCGAGCGACGGATTGAGCGAGGTGCCGTAAGAAACATAAAAACTTGCGATCGGCAGCGGTTTATAAACCGCGCCGAACCGGTAACTGAATAAATTATCGACGCGCGCGACGGGCGTTAAAGCCGTCGCCGTCGCGCTCACGCCGCCGGCATCAAATCGGTCAAACCGAAATCCGCCGCTGACTTCGAGTTTTGGGAAAAGCTTGACCGTATCGAACAAATAGATCGATTGCGTGTCTGCCGTTAAATTGCCGATAAACGGCGTGAAAACGATCTCTCCCGTATAAACATCGAACGGATTCGGATCGAGCAAGGTCGTCGCCGCATTCGGCGCGGACCGGATCTTTCGAACATTATTTTCACGGACAAATTCCGCGCCCGTGACCAATGAATGTTCAAATTTTCCGGTCAGAAACCGCGCCGAAAGATCGGTTTGATTATCGAAGGTTTCATCTTCAGTCCACCACGCCCGCATTTCGCGGTTGATGACGGTCGAATTCGGGCTCGCAAAACGTGGCGGCGTGGCGATCGAATCACGGGTCGAAAACCCGTAGCGGAATTGATTTCGAATTGTCAGATTATCGTTAAAAGCGTGATTGAATACGATAGTCCCGAGATCGGCTTTCAATTTTTCCCGGTCGCGGTCGATAAATCCGTAAAATGTCGCGCGCGGCACCGGCGCCGGACGGTCGCGATATTCGATCAAAACATTATTCGTGTTCGGCACCCACGGGATGCCGTAATCCGAAATATTTTCCTGACTCAGATGAAAATAGCTCAAGGTCAGAGTGCTTTTCGAACCGATGCCGAGCGTCAAAGTCGGCGCAATTCCCCATCGATCATTTTTGATGTTCTCGCGTCCCGCAAAATTTGAATTGTGGACGAGAAAATTCAGCCGAAAAGCCGTTCCTTCCCCCCAGCCGAGGCGTTCGAGCGGCAAATCGATGTCGCCCGTCACGCGTTTTGTGCGATCACTTCCCAAATTGACCGAGAAATCATAAAACGGCTTAAAACCAGCGGTTTTACTGATCAGATTGATCGTTCCGCCCGTCGAACCGCGTCCCGTCAAGGACGATGACGGACCTTTGACAACCTCAACCTTTTCGAGATTGAACGGATCGCGCGTCTGCGGTCCGAGATCGCGGGCGCCGTCGATATAAATGTCGTTGCGCGCGCTGAAACCGCGCAAGGTCAGATTGTCGCCCGCCGGTGTTCCGCCCTCGCCCGCCGCGACCGTCAAACCCGGAATGTTGCGCAGCACATCACGAAGCGTCGTCGAACCTTGTTGCTCGATCGTTTCCTTGTCGATCACGGTGATCGTCTGCGGAATGTTGCGGAGCGGTTCGGTATATTTCGGCGAAGATAAAGCGGAATTCTCGGCGGCGACCTCGACTGTTTCCGACGGACCCGCCAATTTCAGAGCGACTTCTTTCGGCGCGGTAAAAATATATGTGACGCCCGTTCTGTGTAGAATTTGTTTGAGTGCCTGTTCCTCGGTGTAATTGCCCGTCACGCCGCCCGACGGAATTTCTTTGACTTCGTCGGAAAGCGTCACCCGCCAGCCCGTAATCTTTTCAAAAGCCGTCAAAACCTCGCCGAGCGAACCCGCCGGAATGTTGAAGCGCCGAATTGCCGAATCTTCATTGTGAGCCGATCTTGCCGCAAAACTCCGGTCATCCTTAAGATGAACGACATTCAAAGCACGGCTTTCGCCGACCGTGTAGGC
>JBBQOA010000440.1:0-4437 GCA_038330465.1 Pyrinomonadales bacterium | reverse complement strand
TTTAAAAGTCGTTTGTAACCATTTTACTCGTTTTCGTGTCTAAATTATCGGGAATAAGTTTAAGATTTTTGAAAAAAGAACGTAACGCGCATAAAATCGTGCTAAGGGCAATGAATCAAAATATATTGTTTTGAGCTATTTGCCGAAATTCAGACAAGGAAAAGAGTTTGGCAAACGATTACCAAAATTTACCCGATGCGGATTTAGCGCGTATTTCGGCAAACGGCGACGAGGCGGGTTTTGCCGAAATCGTCCGCCGTTACAGTCCGCGCGTTTTCAGTTTTTCGTCACGCTTTTTTCGTCGTTACGATCTGATCGAAGAAGCCGCGCAGGAAGTTTTTCTGAAAGCCTTTACGCAGCTTAAAAACTTTGAAGGTCGCGGTTCGCTCGAAGGTTGGCTGACGCGCATTACGGTGACGACCTGCATCAATATTTTGCGAGCTTCCAAACCGCAGGCGGAATTAATGGCTGCCGATCTGAGCGAGGATGAAACGGTGTGGCTCGAAAACAAAATGTCGAATGCCGCTTCGGTCAATCATCGAAACGAGGAAGATAAATTGATCGCCGCCGATCTCGTGAGCCGCGTTCTCGAAACTTTGCCGCCCGAAGATTCATTGATCTTGCAGCTGATCGAAGGCGAAGGCGCATCCATCAAAGAAGCGGCAACGGCAACCGGTTGGAGCGAATCAAAGGTCAAAATCAAAGCCTTTCGGGCACGGCGGCGAATGCGCGAAGCAGTTCAGAAATTATTGAATGCGAAAGACGGAAAACTTTTGAAAACGGATAAATCAGTAAAATGAACGACAAACATATTTTAGAAATTCTCGACGGAAAAAGGTTTACCGAACTAAGCGAAAATGAATTGGGAAGCATTCAAATTCATTCCGCCGAATGTTCGGATTGTCGGCAAGCATTTGAAGCGGCGCGGGTTTCTTCCGTTTTGTTAAATATTCGTGCCGAAATTCCGGCGGTCGCGCCGCCGCCGTTTTTTGAGGCGAAGGTTATGAATGCCATTCGCGCCAAGCAGAATTTGCGGAAACCGATCGCCGCGTTGCGCCGTTGGTGGCAAGCCGCTTACCCGCTGGTTTGTTCGATGTTTCTGATTATTTTTGCCTTTGTTGCGCTGACCTTTATGGCGCCCAAAACGAAACCCGAAGAAGCTGTTTCGACCTATAATCTTTACTCGACCGATTCGGTGATTCTCAATCAAAGAGCGCCGCGAAATCTCTCGGAAGAACAGGCTTTGGAAGTGATTTACAGCACGAAAACCGATCCGCAAAGAAAATGATCAATCTTGAAAGTAAAAGTAAATGGCAAATTCGCGTGGCGACGCTGAGCATCTTTTTCCTCGGCTTTATTGCCGGCGGTTTTGCGCTTAATTCTTATCATTTGTGGTTTAGCGCGGCGCCCCAGCCGACCAAACAGGAAAAATACGAGGAAGCCTTTAAACAACTCGGATTAAACGACGGGCAAAAAAACGATATCAAAAAAATTGTCGGCGAAACCCGCGAAAATATTCAGAAAATTCGGCAGGAATCTGAACCGCGCATTCAGGAAATACGCACTCAGCATGACGAAAAAATGCAAAAAGTTCTGACTCCCGAACAATGGCAGAAATTTCAACAGCTGCGCGAAGAAATTCGCGAATCCGAAAAACAACCGCCGCCTAAACCTCTGAATTTACAATAGACATTTTTCCAAAATAGTTTTTTTTAACGCGAAGGCGCCAAGTTGCCAAGGCGCCAAGTTTTTTATCAGAAATCCTTTGGTTGAATTTCCAAAACCACTTTAAATTTCAAACGAGTTTGGCTAAACTTTGCGCCTTCGCGCCTTCGCGTTAAAATTTCCGTTGAATTTCTTTCAGAAAGTTGTCTAATAAAAAAAGATGGCAAGGTCAGAAAACCTTGCCATCTTTTTTTCCCTTTATCTTCCGCCACTTATTTTTGACAAAACTTCAATGATTTCCACCAGCCGATTAAAATTCAGAATGATTATGACGGGCAAAATTATCAGCGGCAGGATTCCCAGAATCAAACCCGCTTTCGCCCAAAGGCGATGTTCCTTCAAAATCGGTTCGGGTTTTGCGCGCAGTGCCAGCCAACCAAAAACGATCGCCAGAATCGCTTTTTCCAATCCCAAAAGATTGATAAAACAAGAAATTCCCAAAATTAGCGAAACGGTTGCAAAAGCATATTTTTGTCCTAAAACCGTCAAATTTTTTGCTTCAAATTCATTATTCATAATTATTTCTCCAATATAAGTTCGGTATTGATTTTGAATGGATTTTCTTTGAGAAAACCAAATAACAAGGCGACCAAAACAAACGGAATGACCCTTAAAGCCCAACCAAAATCACGTTCGGGAACCATTTCCGCGAATTTATAAACGGCAAGCAAAACTCCGAGCAAAACAAAGGGCTGCCATTTTATTTTAAAAACTTCGACGGGTTCCGCACTGATCTGTTTTTCAATTGCCGACCATAGATCCGCCGTTTGCGCGCGTCTTTTTTGGCGTTTGAGCAAGCCGACCGTATTTTCCAATAGTTCGATTTGCTGACGGCAATTTTCACAAATCGCCAAATGTTCATTGATTTGTTGATCGGAAAGTTCGGTTTTTTCGCCGTCGATCAACGCCATTTTTTGGATTAAAATATCTTCACAATTCATAGTTTTCAGACAGCCTCAATGAAATTTTCCCGTTAATTTTGCTTGTAATTGCCGGCGGGCGTAAAAAAGACGGCTCATCACGGTGCCGCGCGGAATTTCCAGATACCCGGCGATCTCGTCATAAGAAAAACCGTCCAAATATTTCAAAGTGATTATTTCGCGGTCTTCTTTCGAGAGCGAAAGCAATCCTTTTTCAAGCGTCATTCGGTCTTCATTTGAAAGACCGTTTTGCGGCGCAATAATTTCGGTTTCTTCAATATTTTCCGCCGCGTGTTTTTTGGCAATCATTTTGTAACAACGATGGCGAAGCAGAACATAAAACCACGGATAAAAACGCTGCTCTCGATCAAAATTTTTAAGCGCTTGAAAAGCGTCGATAAACGCTTCCTGTGCGGCATCCAAAGCATCTTGACGATTGCCGAGAATCGCTGTCGAATGCCCGACAGCTTGCGCCTGATAGCGTTTAACCACGTACCGAAACGCATCTTTTTCGCCTTTCAGGCATTTTTCAATTGCTGCCGAATCATCCATCATTGCCACTCATCATAACGTATCCGCCAAACCGGAAAATTATTCAAAATATTTTTTTATTCGCCAAATAAAAAAGAGCAAAGTTTTTCAACCTTGCTCTTTCATTTTGAAAAAACACCGAAATTATTCTTTGACCGGATTTCCTTCCGTATCAAGAATCGTCAGCGAAAGCCCCAGTTCTTTGAGTCCGGGTTCGATAACTTTGCGGTCGCCGACAATCAAGATCGCCATTTTATCGGGCGTCAGGTATTTGTTGGCGACCCGATTGACATCGGCGAGCGTGACGCCGTTGATTTTGGGAATAAATTCGTTGAAATACGAATCCGGCAAACCATACACGACCAGATTTGAAAGCTGACCGGAAATTTGTCCGACCGTTTCAAAGCCTTGCGGATAGCGTCGAATGATACTTTGTTTGCTGTATTCGAGTTCGTCGTTCGTCACCGGGATCGCACCGCGAATGCCGCCCAGTTCTTTCATAAATTCCTCGACGGATTCTTTGGTGACCGCCGTTTGCACGTCCGCCGAAGCCTCAAAAGGTCCCGCTCCGCGCCGGAAATTCCAACTCGTCCGGGCGCCGTAGGTGTAGCCTTTGTCTTCGCGCAGATTCATATTGACCCGCGCCGAAAACTGTCCGCCCAAGATCGAATTCATCACTTGAAGCGCAAAAAAATCGGGATTATCGCGCGCGACGCCGACTTGTCCGATGCTTAAAACCGATTGCGCCGCGCCGGGTTTGTCAATGACGTAGATTCCAGGTTTGTCGAACGTCGTGTTCGCCGGAGTTTCAACCGGCGGAACATCCGCCGATTTCCAATTGGCAAATGCCGTTTCGAGCTTTGGCAAAACGGTTTTCGCATCCAGATCTCCGACCACGATCAAAGTCGCATTGTTCGGACGATAGTAGGTTGTATAAAATTTCTCGATCTCACCTTTGGTCAGCGCCTTGATCGAATTTTCATCACCCGTCAGAGTTTTGCCGTAAGGATGATTTTTGCCGTAGAGCAAATTGCTGTACGCGACATTGGCGATCGCGTTCGGATTGTCCTTGCGCTGTTTGAGCGCGACGAGGCTGCGACCGCGCAATGTGTTGAATTCGGTTTCGGGAAAGGTCGGATTCGTGATGACATCGGCGTAAATATCCAAAGCCTTGTCGAGATTTTTCGTCAATGTCTGCATCGAAACGTTTGCCGAATCCCAACCTGAACCGGCGCCCACGCTGGCACCGATCGATTGAAGC
>JBBQOA010000439.1:0-4465 GCA_038330465.1 Pyrinomonadales bacterium | reverse complement strand
AGTCGTAAAGTCACCCGCCACAATTAATTTTCCGTCCGTTTGAACGGCGATACTGCGAACTGTTCCGTTGCCTTGTGGAAATCCGGCATTGACGGTCCCGTTTGAATTAAATCGAACAAGCCGGGGATTCGGGCTCCCGTTTACTGTGCCGAAGGCGCCGCCGGCAATAATATTACCGTTCGGTAAAATAACGATGCTGTAAACTGTGCTGGAAGTACTGCCGAAAAAGCCTGTATCCAGCGAGCCATTTGAATTTAGTCGTAAAATCCCGGTAGTCGTTCCTTCATTAAGATTAAATAAATTCCCTCCAACCAAAATTTTCCCGTCTGTCTGCGTAACGATTGTTTTGATCCCAAAACCATATGTGGAAATAAAAGCGCTAAAGGTGGTGTCTAAACTGCCATCGGCATTGTAGCGCACCAAATCATTCTTTTGCGTTTGATTTGCCAGGCTGAACAATCCACCGACAAGAATTTTCCCGTCCGGTTGTTTGGCGACGGCGGTGACATTCACGGGATAGTATTCAAGAGTCGGTGAAAAAGCCTGATCGAGCGATATCCCGGTTTGTGCGTTGAATGTGACGGCAAATGCCAAAATAATCAAAAATGGTATGAAGTGATGAATTTTCAAAAGTTTCATCTAAAAACTCCTTATGTAAATTTAGTGAAAAAAATAATCGTCAAATCGCGCATTCGTCCTCAACTTTAACAAAAAATAACCGGAATTTTGACTGGGTTGGATTTTTCGACTTCGGCGGTTGAAGCGGGTGCTTTATTAAATCTGCAAAAATCCAAACTTTGCCAATTTAGTGTTGAAGCCACCTGGCAAAAACAGCGATGGGTTTTCAAGCTCATATTTTCAATTAAAGATCAGAATTTGGCTTCAACACTCTGCCTGTCGTTTTCGTTTTTCGGAGCGTGGGATCCACGTCCACGACAAAACAGTTAGAGCTTCGCGACGAATTATATTTTGCAATCTAAAGGATTTCGGCGAAAAAGTAAAGTTTTTTCGACAATTTTAAAGCTTTCTCGAGATTTATTTTGGTCAACGAGTTTCGGAGCCGGTAAGTGACGGGAATCGGGAAGATCCTGCCGTTTTATAACCTCATTTCGCCCGCCGCGTTTTCAAAATCAGCGCGGATCAGAAATGATCGGAGCGGCGAAAATGCCCTGCAGGCGAGCAACTCCAGATCGCAAATATTGCGTTCATTGATTTGAATCGAAGACAAGCGATTGGCGTGGTTGATAAATTCGGCGGTGAATTCCGGCAGAACGACCAAAACAATAAGCTCGCCGCCGTCAGGTGAAATCAGGTTTAGTTCGGTTTTCAATTGTGTTGCAAGACCATCCTAAAATTATAGGGCAACCGATAAAATTCTTGAATACCGAAATTCGACTATTTTTTACGGGACAAAATTATAAACGATGACGCCCGTCAATTTGACCGGCGTGCCGCTTAACAAAGTCGGGGAAAATTTTGAAGCGCGGGCTGCCTGCACCGCCGAAGCACGCAGCAGCGGATGACCGCTGACGGCGTTTGCCGTGATAACATTACCGCTTTCGTTGATCGTCACCTGCACTTTGACCTCACCGCTCGCCCGGACGGCGCGTGCCGCCGCCGGATATTGCGGCTGGACGAGGTTCGTCGCTTTCGCGTTCAGAATTCCGCCCGAAATTGTTTTTGAATCTGAATTATTCGACGATGAATCATTTTTTGAAACAACATCTCGATCTTCAAATTCTTTGGATTTCAGTTCGTCGTCTTCGGCTTCGCTCATTTTCCCGAGCTTGCGGTAAACTTCGGCGCGCATCGTATAATGATTTTCATAATTCGGGTTGAGGCGAATTGCCTCGTTATAATCTTTGAGCGCGTTTTCAAAATCGTCGATCTTGAAATACAAACTGCCGCGTTTGGCAAAATTGTAATGCGAACCATCGATTTTCAAAACGATCGTTAGATCTTCGATTGCCTTGTCGAAATTATTTTTTTTCTCGTAAACCGAACTGCGGACGCTGTAAAATTGCGGTTTGTCGGGCGCCATCCGAATCGCTTCGGTCAAATCTATCAACGCGGCATCGTAATCCGCTTTCGCGCTGTTAAGATATCCGCGCAAAGCCAACGCGTCGGCATTTTGCGGGTCGCGCCGAACGGCTTCCGCCGCCGCGTCGAAGGCGCATTTGTCAAAGCCGTAATTATTATTTTCGAGATGTTTTCCGGCTCTTTTGACAAAATCATCCGATGTTTGCGGTTCGGGTTCGCCCGCCATCGTGCATTTGTATTGATTTGAAAACCTTGCGAGCGGACTATTTTTGCAAGCCAGACCGCCGCCGATCAAAAGTGAGAGACTGAGGCAAAATGTGAAAAAATTTTTCATGTTTTTATTCATCTTTGCGGGCAGGGAATTGGTGCGTCAATAACCATTCCGATCCCGAATTCATTGTAACCGTTGACGCAAACAATCACCTTCTTAACAGACGGAAATTGTTTCACGGTGCGGACGAGGGCTGCTTCAAACCGCAGAGTTTCGAGATCTCCGGGATTATCGTCGGCGCGGATCTCGCGTGTAAAATCAATTCGCACCGTACCGTTTTTTAGATTCAGTGATGCGAGTTTTAAAACGCCGTAAGCCAATCCCGCGAAACCTTTTGCTTCTTCTTCGGCGGTCGGTCCGGCGATAAATGCCGCGATCGTCGGGCGCAGCGGCGAGCGGGCGTCAACTTCGCGGGTGAAAGCCGAAAACTCATCGCCTTCGGTTGCTTTGTTGAATTCCCAAAAATAAACTTTTACTTTTTTCAATTTGTTGGTTTGGGCGTTGCCGCCAATTTGGATCAAACCGACGATCAGCGTAAAAACAAAAATTTCAACGGTAAATTTAATAATTCTATTTTTCATACTTGATTGGTGCTTTTCAAATTGACCAGCATTTTTTTCTTTTTTTGCTTATTTCCCGAAAATTAATAAAAATTGATGACTAATAACGGAATTTGTGATAAATATTTTCCACTATGAAAAAAGCGTTGATTTTATTTTTGATAGGTTTCGGCTGTTTTGAATTGTCGGCGCAGAACGTTTTGATAAACAAAAATATTCCGATCAAAAACGATTTGCAGAAACTCGTCGAAATAGAAAAATCCTTTGCCCAAACCGCATCTGAGAAAGGCACGAAAACGGCGTTTCTGACCTTTCTCGCCGATGATGGAGTTGTTTTCAATCCGACCGAAACAAACGGCAAACTCTTCTGGCAAGCTCGTTCTGATTCAACTTCGTTACTTGCGTGGAATCCGGTTTGGGCGGATATTTCAGCCGACGGAAATTTGGGCTATACGACCGGCGGTTGGGAATTTCGACCAAAAGGTAAAACCGATCAACCGACGGCTTTCGGAGAATATGTGACGATTTGGCAAAAACAACAGGACGGCAACTTTAAGGCAGTTCTCGATATCGGCATCAATCATCCGGAAAACAGCTTTTCAAAAGCAGCTTGGAAATCGCCGTCAGATGCCGGAACGGGCGAAAAATCTGTCGCGGACGGCGTCACATCCAATACCTTGACCGATATTTTTTCCAATAAAAGTATGGCAAACGGCTATTTCAATTATCTGGCGGACGACTGTCTCGTCTTACGCGACGGAAAGCTGCCGTTTGTTGGCAGACAATCCGCTTTTTTCAATCTCGAAAAAATCGATAAAGAATTTCCGTCGTCGGCATTTCTGAAATTCGACGGCAATGCTTCCAAGATTTTCGCCAATCTGATGTATTTTTCGGGCGTTTATCAGTTGACCGAAAAAGATAATTCGGTGAAAAAATGGAACTTTGTCCAAATTTGGAAACATCGGCGCGGAAAATGGCAGATCGTACTCGATATTTTTAATCCGATTCCGTCGTCGAAAAAATAATTGTCAATCGCTTTTATTTTGACCAATCACTGCGAAATCCGCGCCTCTGCGTGAAACTATTTCGATCACGCAGAGGCGCGGATTTCGCTCAGAGTTTGTGATTTATCGAACGAAATCTATTGCCGCAAAAAAAATCAAATATATGAAAAAAATCTTGTTTTTATCCATCATCATTTTTGCTTTTACCAACATTTTCGCTCAATCTGCTGCCCAAAAGATCTTCGACACCGAAAAAGCATTTGAAAAAGCGGTCGCCGAAAAGGGCATCAATCAAGGCTTTATCGAATTTCTCGCGCCTGACGGATTGATCTTTGTGCCGAACGCGACGAACGGCAGGGAATTTTGGAAAAATCTTCCGCCGTCGCCCGCCGCGCTGACCTGGAATCCGACGTTTATTGACGTTTCATCAAACGGCGCACTTGGCTTTTCGACCGGCAACGGGATCTATAGACCGAAAGGCAAAGACAACGCGGCAGCATCTTACAGCGAATACGCGACCATTTGGATGCGCCAGCCCGACGGCACTTATCTTGCCGCGC
Source organism: Pyrinomonadales bacterium (assembly GCA_038330465.1). Taxonomy (GTDB): domain Bacteria; phylum Acidobacteriota; class Blastocatellia; order Pyrinomonadales; family Pyrinomonadaceae; genus JAFDVJ01. The sequence continues at coordinate 30 of JBBQOA010000439.1, read as the reverse complement.
TCGATATGGGAATCTCGCACGACCAGCCGA
>JBBQOA010000438.1:0-4468 GCA_038330465.1 Pyrinomonadales bacterium | reverse complement strand
GAGTATCGAATTACGCTCGAAGCCGACAAATCCACGCCTGCGCCGTGGTCAAACATCATCGCTAATGAAACGGGATTCGGTTTTTTGACAACGGAAACAGGCGCCGGCGTCACCTGGTCGAACAACAGCAGCGAAAATCGTCTGACGAGTTGGTCAAACAATGCGGTCAGCAATCCGCCGCCGGAATGCGTCTTTTTGCGCGACGAAGAAACGGGCAGTTTCTGGACACCAACCGCTCTTCCGATTCGGGAAAATTCGCCTTACCGGACGACGCACGGACAAGGTTATTCGATTTTTGAACATACGAGCCACGGCATCCGGCAGGAATTATTGGTTTTTGCGCCGATTGATGGAAGTGTCAAAATCTCGCGTCTGCGGCTGAAAAATCTGACGAGTCGCAAACGGCAAATCTCGGTAACATATTTTGCCGAACTCGTTCTCGGAGTGAACCGGGCGCAGTCCGCGCCGTTTGTGATTACAGAAATTGACGCAGCGACCGGCGCAATTATCGCCAAAAATCCTTATAACAATGAATTTGCCGACCGCGTTGCTTTTGTCGCGACGAGCGCGGAATCGCCAACTTGGACATGCGACCGGCAGGAATTTATCGGGCGCAACGGCAATCTGGCGCGACCTTTGGCGATGCTCCGAACAAATCTTTCGGGCGCAAGTGGCGCAGGACTCGACCCGTGCGCCGCACTCCAAACCGACATCGAAATCAAGCCGGGCGAAACCCGCGAAATCGTTTTTCTGTTAGGCGAAGAAGATTCTCTCGAAAACGCCAGAGCGAGCGTTTCGCGCTTTTCTCAAACACAAATTGTCGAACAAGAATTCAGCCGCGTTCAGGAATTTTGGGATAAAACATTGGGCACGATTCAAGTAAAAACGCCGGATGAATCGTTTAATTTGCTGATGAATCGGTGGCTCGTCCATCAAACTCTCGCTTGTCGCTTTTGGGCGCGAACCGCGTTTTACCAATCAAGCGGCGCGTTCGGTTTCCGCGACCAATTGCAGGATGCGATGGCGCTCGTTTACACGCGTCCCGATTTGGCGCGGGCGCATATTCTCCGTGCCGCCGCGCACCAATTCAAAGAAGGTGATGTGCAGCATTGGTGGCACGAACCATCGAACGCCGGAACGCGGACGCGCATATCCGATAATTTAATTTGGCTCGTTTATGTTGCCTGTTTTTACGTCGAAAAAACTGCCGACGCGAGCGTTCTTGACGAAGTGATTCCGTTTCTCGACGCGCCGGTTTTAGCGAATGGCGAGATGGAAACATATCTGCGACCGATTGTTTCCGGCGAAAAAGCGACAATTTTTGAACATTGCATTCGTGCCCTCGAAAAAAGTTTAGCGGTTGGCGCTCATGGTTTGCCGCTCATCGGTGCGGGCGACTGGAGCGACGGTCTGAACCGCGTCGGCAATCAGGGAAAAGGCGAAAGCGTCTGGCTCGGCTGGTTTCTGGCAAAAAGTTTGGAGGATTTTGCAAAAATCTGCGAAGTTCGAAATGAAACGGAGCAAGCAAACAAATACCGCAAACACGCCAAATTTTTAATCAATAATCTCGAAAAAAACGGCTGGGACGGCGATTGGTATTTGCGGACTTTTTTCGACGACGGAACGCCGCTCGGCTCGCATTCCAACGACGAATGTCAAATTGATTCCCTCTCGCAAAGTTGGAGCGTGATTTCCGGCTTTGGCAATCAAGAACGCGCTCGTAAAGCAATGCAGTCGGTTGATGAAAGATTGATAAAAACTGATGAAAAACTTGCTTTACTACTCACGCCGCCATTTGATAAAACCGCTCTCGAACCCGGCTATATCAAAGGTTATCCGCCCGGCATCAGGGAAAACGGCGGGCAATACACGCACGCCGCTGCGTGGGCGATTATCGCTTTCGCAATGCTTGGGAACAACGACAAAGCGCACCAAATATTTGCGCTGATTAATCCGATCAACCACACGCAAACGCGTGAGGAACTCGAAATTTACAAAACTGAACCTTACGTTATCGCGGCTGATGTCTATTCCAACCCGCAACACATCGGTCGCGGCGGCTGGACGTGGTACACAGGCGCGGCGGGCTGGCTTTACCAAGCCGCGCTCGAATATATTCTCGGATTTAATAAACAAGGCGAAACTTTGTCAATCGAACCGTGCATTCCGCCGGAGTGGAAAGAGTTTGAAATAACCTATCGCTTCAAAACCGCGACATATTTTATCACGGTTGAAAATCCGCACGGCACACGCGGCGGTTCGGTAAAAGTTGAAATGAACGGCAAAATACTTTCGTTAAATCAATTCGAACTCGTTGACGACGCGAGCGATCATCATGTGCGGGTAATTCTCGGAGATTCGGCAATTACTGAAGTTGCCCAATAAATTCGGCAAATAAAAGAAGATTGAAAACCTCAAGCGTAATTTACCTTGCCGATTTATCTAAATTCTGTGCCGCGCGGACAACCAAACCCGAACCCGGCGCGTGCTGGACGACCGAGTTTGGAACCGAACCGTTCGTCCCAATTCGAATTTTTATAAATTTCCTCGTTTGAAATTAGAGCAGATGGTTCTGACCCGTATATCAATCGCAAATCTGCTCTAAGTTTAAGTCGGGCGTTGTTCTATATTGACGCTTGAACAAATGAAGGCAATTGTATCCGGTGAGATCGCCGACATGCTCGATGCTGATGGCGGCGGGCGGATACTTTGCCGGAATTTCGGAATCTGGCGCGGTAAGCCCTTGTCGCGGGAAAACGGTCGTTACGCGCCCGCCTCACGATTTTTTTTATCTTGGCGAGAAGGCGGAGCTTATCGTCCACTACGACGTATTGCTCCGCCGTCCGCACAGCTTCTATCCTTCCAAACTGTGAACGCTGACTGTCCCGCAGCAGCCTCCCGTTTCGTTCACCACGGGCAGGCTCGTCGCTTGATGTTCGCGGAGTTTCCGACGTGCTTCTTCAATCGGCTCATCCGTGCCGCAGCAGGAAGATGCGGGACGCATTATCTCTTCGACGCGAACTTCGGAAGCGCGTCGGTCATCAGCCGCCACGCCGCAACAGATGTCGCGCTCGGTAACAACGCCGACCAGATTAAAATCTTCCGTATCTTCAACTACCGGTGAGCATCCGCAACCCGATTCGCGCATTACTTTTGCGGCAGTCGCCGCCGTGTCTTTCGGCGTACAGCACAAAGACGCTTCGATTGGTTTCATTACATCACTACAACAACTCATTTTCTTTTTCTCCTTTAATATTGAAAATAAAAAATCAAACTAAGAAGGCAATGCGCGTTACAAAATACTAGTTTACAATCGAATTCCGTAATCACAGTCGCCTTTTAAATCAATCTGCAAGAATCTTTCACATAACTCTTTTAGGTCGTTTTGACCGCGTTTTCCAAATTCTATGAAAAACTAAACCAACTTAAATTTGCCTGTTCTAATTTTCTCAGATTCAAATCTGTTCAATGACATGTTTCTCCTGTCAGTCCGTAAATAATTTTGTTAATTGTCTTTTAATATATTCCGCAATCGCTCCTGAAAATCAGTGCGTTATGCCGGAATACGGAAATTAACCATCATATTTCCGTCCTCGTGTTCCAGATTGTGGCAATGAAACAAAAATAGCTGCTCACCCGGAAACGCTTGTCGGAAGTCGACGGCGATCCGCACGGTTTCGCCGGGAAAAACCATGACCGTGTCTTTCCATCCGAGATCGGTGACGACCCGCCCGCCGCTCACGGTGGCGAGTGGTCGCAGTGCCGCCGGACTGTTGCTTCGACCAAGCACTTGAAACGAAAAGCCGTGCAGATGCATCGGGTGAATCATACTGTTAGTCGCATTTTCGATGTCCCAGACTTCAACCGTTCGCCGGACATCGAACGCGGCGACATCGCTTCGGTAACTCTGTCCGTTGATCAGCCATTGCATCATTCCCATCGAAAGCGTCACGCGGCGCGGACTCACTCCGGATGTTTCAAGCGGCGCAATTGTCGAAAGACGGGCAGGGATTTCTCGTGCGCCTTGTGCGCCTTTCATCGCCGTGAGTTTCAAAACGTTGAACTCATGCCCGTTGGCAAGCCGCGTATTACTTCCGCCATTTCCGCCACCCATTCCGCCCATTCCGCCCATTCCGGCTTCCTGCTCCATCGGGTCGAATGCGAGGCTTTTGAGAAACACGGTTTCGCCTTCACGCAATTGATTCGCATCGAACAAAAGGTCGAGCCGTTCGGCGGGCGCGAGAAATATTTCCTTTGCCGGATACGGACGATCAAGCAGACCGCCGTCGGTGCCGATTACCTGATACTCCAATTGCTCTTTGCCGCTCAAAAAAGCGAGCTTAATGATGCGCGCAGTCGAGCCGTTCAAACAACGGAAGCGATAGATTCGCGGACCGATTTCGAGGAAAGGGTTGGGTGTCAGATTGACCAGCACGATGTCGCCGATATAGCCCATCATCCTCTCCAT
>JBBQOA010000437.1:0-4486 GCA_038330465.1 Pyrinomonadales bacterium | reverse complement strand
GCTCCATATTTTTCACCCGACGATTCACCGCGACGGCAGACGCTATAACCACACGCCGGAGTTTCGCCGCAACGAGAAAAAGTTTCGCTACTTCGAAGAAGCGGAAAGCTGGATCGAGCGCAACGTAAAAAACCTGAAACGAAAGGCGAAGAAATGATTTAGCCGCAGAGAATTGTATTTTTCTTTAGTTTAAGTCAAAAAATCTCTGTACGCTTTGTGGCTAATATCAATTATCGAACTGCTCCAAAATTCTCCCGATCAAACCGAACGGCGAAACGGTTTTGCGCTCGAAGCCCGAAGCATTAAAGCGCGTTTCGGTCGTAAAGACGGTCAGCATTTGCAGATTTTCCGCCTTTTTTTCGCCTAAGACTTCGACCGTTTTTTCGGTCGAGTCTTTGCCGAAAGTAACGGCGACCGCATTGCTTTCGGTGAATTTTTTCCACGCCGCATTTTTTGTAAAATTTTGTCCGTTTTGTTTTGCCTGAAGGCATTTCAAAACGCTCTCGACGTCGCCTAAGATGAGTTTGCTTTCGATAAAAGCCGCGATGCTCGCGCCGTCGGTCGTTTTCCAAACTTCGGCGTTTTCCCGCTTTTTGCCCGCCGTTTTGAAATTTATTTCGGCGATCGATTTTTTGAGTTTTTCCGCGTCCTTGACACCAAAAACTGCGACCGATTTTTCGCCTTCCGCGTCGAAAGTCGCCGTCCAAATTTCGGAATCGACCGCGCTCAGAAATGTTTCCGCGTCCGCAATGCCATAAGGTTCGAGCAAACTGCCTGAAAACTGAGTTAAGATCTTCGCGTTTTTTTCGTCCGTATTTTTTCCCGCGACGAGCAGCAAACTGCTCCAGGCGATCTGCGGATTTTGCAGATCATAGCGCGTTGTGCCCGAAATATCCGACGGCAAAAATTCGGCGGAATTCGATTGATTCGGCGGCGCGGCAATGAAAGTTTCTTTGACGACGGAAGAAGTTTCGGGCATTAAGGAAACCGTGTATTTATCCTCGATTCCCTGTTCGGTTTTCGTTGCCGTCCAGAAAATTTCCTTGATGGAATTTCGCAGAATTTGCGGTAGAACCCGCGCGATAAAGCTTCTGCCCTGATCGTCGTCGGTTGTCGCAAGCGCGGTCGAAACTCCGGCGAGATTTGCGATCTGCGCGATGCCGTCGGGCGCCACATAACCGAAGGCGAGCGCATTTTTCGCGCCGCTATCGCGTAATTTACCCAAAGATTCGTTTTTGACGAGGCTGTCGGCTTCGCCGCGAAATACAGATAAAGATTTTTCGAGCGCCGCCGCATCATTGCTGAAAAATATTTTGCTGCCCGCGACAAATGCAAAAACCTTGCGCCCGTCTTTTGCCGTCCAAACGAACGATTTTCCGCCCGCTTTGTCCGCCGTATCGAGCACGACTTCGCCGCCGTAAGTTTCGTTGACGAATTCGCCCAAAGTGTTTTCGGTAAACTGCAAAGCGTAGCGATTCCAGGTGTGCGTGTCGGCGATCGCGACAAAATGCGGCTTGAAATTGAGAATGGAATTTTCCGCCGTGACCTGATTTTCCGACGCTTCAAAGCCCGTCACGGCAACCGCCAGCTGCATTCCGCCAAGCGCGGAAAAATCCGGTTTCGCTTTCGCCGCATCCTGAAACGCACGGCTCTCAGTCAATGCACCGAGCGTTTTGCCCAAATCGCTCGTTTCGAGATAAACGAGCGTCTCGGCAGGCGCGAAATTTCTTAAATCCGCCGGCGGCGAGCTGCACGAAAGGCAAAAGGCAAAAGGCAAAAGTAAAAAGTAAAAAATAAAGAGTCTGGCAAATTTTGCCTTTTGCCTTTTTACTTTCGCCCGATCTTCTCGGCGGTTAAAAATTTGTGATAATATTTTCGTCATTATGGATAAAATTTTCGCAGATAACATTTTACAAGGTAAAGTTGCGTTTGTAACAGGCGGCGCGACGGGAATTACGGGCGGCGTCGCGCGCGCTTTCGCCGAAGCGGGTGCGCGGATCGCGATCACTTCGCGCAAGGAAGAAAATCTGGTCGCGCAAAAACAATTTATCGAAGAAAATGGCGGCGAATGTTTCGCGGTTGCGGCGGACGTGCGCGATTACGCGGCGGTCGAAAATGCGATCGCCCGCACGATCGAACATTACGGCAAGATCGATATTGTCGTCAACGGCGCGGCGGGAAATTTTCTGTGCAAAGCGCAGGAACTTTCGGCAAACGGTTTCGGAACGGTCGTTGACATCGACACGAAAGGCACGTTTAACGTCTGCCGCGCGGCGTTTGAAGAATTGCAAAAATCGAAAGGTCAGATTCTCAATATCTCGGCGACGCTCCATTATCTGGCGACCCCGATGCAGATCCACGTTTCGGCGGCGAAAGCCGGCGTTGACGCGATCACGCGCAATCTTTCGGTCGAATGGGGACGCCACGGCATCCGCGTCAACGGCATCGCGCCCGGACCGATCGAAGATACCGAAGGGATGAAACGCCTTTTATTGCCTGAATTAAAAGATAAATTGACGCGCCGGATTCCTTTGCAGAGATTTGGTCGCATTAAGGATATTGAAAATGCCGCGCTCTTTTTAACGTCCGACGCGGCAAGCTATATCAACGGCGTGACGCTCGTCGTGGACGGTGGACAATGGCTTTTGGGAACGAGTTTCGGGTAATTTTTTATGAATTGCCACTAGCTTCAGCTAGTGGGTAAGTAATAAAAAGTAAAGGCTTTAGCCGAAATCAGAATAATGTGCATTCCGAACAGCTTTAGCTAAAGCTGTTCGGAAAAATTATTTTTGATTATTTTTGGCTAAAGCCTTTGTCTTTTAAAATCTTCTCCACTAGCTTCAGCTAGTGGCAATTCATAAATCTAAAGCATAAAGTGATATTACTCAGTCTGAGTAGTTTGTCCATATTCTAATTCTTCATCTTTCTGTGCGGATTTATCGCCCAAAATCGCGCGCAGGATCAACATTTTCGCTAAGATTCGAACTTCCGTGCGGTCGAATCGGTTGGTTAGGGCTTTGGTTTTGCCGAAATCGGCAATCGCCAGACTGCGAAGCGTCGAGCTAGCCATTCCGAGTTCGCCGGTCAAACTGCTGATCATCGAACCGCCGAAAGTGCCGACCTGCACTTCGCCGTCGTCGATGATTTCGCCCGAAGTGTCGAGAAATTCGCCGACCTTGATAAATGCCGAAAGCGTCTCGTTGAGCCGGAAAATTGCATCATCTAAAACCGGAAACGCTTTGTCGGGATCGGTTTCGGCATACGCGCTCGCGAGCAGCCAAACCTCCAAAAAATCGCGGTAATTTTTCGGCGACGAACTAACCATCGCCTGCGCGTCTTTCAAAATGTCGGCGGCAAGTTCTTTATCGCCAAGTTTTGCGACCTGTCCCGCAAGCAAACTGAGCGCCATGATCTTTTCTTCTTTTCTGCCCATTCCGCCGATCACTTTCCGCGACTGAGCGACGATTTTTTCGCGTTCGGCTTTCGGAAGTTCTTTCGAACCGAGATTTTGAATATTCTTCATCGTCTCTTCCTGCTCTTTTTGCGCCTGATTTTCGGGTTCGACCTTCGGGGGCAGCATCGTTTGCGTTTCGTCAGATTCTTCGGATTTAACGGTAGTTGGTTTGACCTTTTTCTTATTGGCAAATTTGGCGCGAATTTGCGCGGCGCGTGCCGGCGCGTATTTTTCGATCATAGCGGCATAGCTTGACAGATCGCCTTCGTCCGAATCTTTTCTCTGCAAAATGGCTTGCGCGAGAACTTCCGACAGATCGCGCATATTCTGTTCGCTGAACATCGGCTTTTTGCCGCTTTCTTTTTTAACTTTTTCAATATTTTCCGTGCCGGCATTGATAAATCCGACAATATTGTAAAAACTGTCCGGTCCGAGTTTGTCGCTTTTGAACTTTTTGACGATCTCGTCAGCAAATTCCGCGCCTTTGTCATTATCTTTTTCGTAGATCTTTTTGAGCAGATCGAGATGCGCCCAATTGACGCCTTTCGCGAGCGATTTGCGCCCGAATTCCGCCGCGCGCGCCGCGTCTTTAAGCGCGATCTGTTTCATCAGTTTGATTTCAAAATACATATCGCGCTGTTCGATCTGCTTGCGGAATTCAGCGTTGGAGATCATATTCAACGTGTCGTAAAAAAAGTTATAAGCAAGCGTCGCGTCGTGTTCGGCAAGATTCATCGCGATCTGCTGGCGGACGCCCATCGCTTTGAAAAACTTCTGCGTCAAACGCGCTTTGTCGTTTGGATCGCCGCCGCCGAAAAGGCTGCTCCGATACTCGTTTTCATCCGGCGTGATGCCGAGCGAATTCATTTCCGAATCGTAGCTCAACATCAATTGTTTGAAATCGCCAATCACCGACTGATACATCGCGGCGGCTTATTTTTCATCGTAAAACCACAAAAAACCCGCCATTTACGACGTAAAGCTAATGCGGTTTTCAAGCGACCGCAACGAAATGACTTAGCCGCGTGTCAC
>JBBQOA010000436.1:0-4505 GCA_038330465.1 Pyrinomonadales bacterium | reverse complement strand
CGATCGGCGTCCGAAAAATCGGGTTTGTCGCCGAAAAAGGCGAATCGGTTTTTCTCGATGATCTGCGAACGACGAAAAGCGGTTGGATCGCCGATCAGGATTGGATAAACGCTCAAAAAATCGACGGTTTTGCGGCGCATCCGCTCAAATTTCAGGATGACATCATGGGCGTCATCGCCATTTTTTCGCGAAAGAATATTTCACGCGAAAGTTTTGAATGGCTGCGCGTTTTTGCCGAACAAGCATCGATCGCGATCGCCAATGCCCGCGCCTTTGAGGAAATCGAAAAGCTGCGCCAGAAATTAGAAGACGAAAATGATTATCTGAAAGAAGAGATCGGGGAAACGGCGCAGCATAAATTCCTCATCGGAAAAAGTCCGGTTTGGAAGAAAATCCTTCAACAGATCGAAATGGTCGGCGCGACGGACGCGACCGTCCTGATCACGGGCGAATCGGGCACGGGAAAAGAACTCGTTGCCCGCGCTATTCACGAATCGAGTTCGCGCCAAGACAAACCGCTCGTCAAAGTAAATTGCGCCGCGATCTCGCCCGAATTGTTTGAAAGCGAGTTTTTCGGTCACACCAAAGGCGCGTTCACGGGCGCGTTAAAAGACCGCGCCGGAAGATTTCAAATTGCCGACGGTGGCACGATCTTTCTCGATGAAGTCGGCGAAATTCCGCTTGCCTTGCAGGGCAAACTCCTGCGGGTTTTACAGGAAAAACAATTCGAAAGTGTTGGTGAAGACCGGACGCGCGCCGTTGACGTGCGCGTCGTCGCGGCGACCAATCGCGAACTGGCGGCGGAAGTCGAAAAAGGCAATTTCCGGCAGGATCTTTTTTACCGTCTGACCGTTTTCCCGATCCATCTTCCGCCGCTTCGTGAACGGACGGAAGACATCGAATCGCTCGCGCTTCATTTTTTGAAACAATCTAACGGCAAAGATTTTTCGCTGACCGCCGCCGACGTGAAGACGCTCCAAAGTTACTGGTATCCGGGAAACGTCCGCGAGCTTCAAAATATCGTTGAACGCGCCGTCATTCTCGCCAAATGCAATCGTCTGAATTTCTCGATGCCGGAAGTGCTGAATCGAATGCTCGTCACTCAAACTCCGGAAGTTACGGTTGAAAAATCCATTCTGACCTATCAGGATTTGAAAAATTTAGAGCGGCAAAATATTGTTCAGGCACTGCAGAAAACCGGCTACAAGATCTATGGCAGCGATGGCGCGGCGGAAATTCTCGGTTCAAAACCGACCACGCTGATGTCGCGAATCAAAGCGCTTGAAATTCCGATGCGACCGGAAATTTAAGAAAAGTATATCATATCTTTTCTTAAATTTGTCACCGGAAAGGCGAATCCTTATTTTCGCCTTTCAGCACAAGCTTTTTTATTAGACATCTTTCCAACATAGTTTTTCTTAACGCCAGGACCGCCAAGCCGCAAAAGATTTTTGAAAAGAAAACCTTTCGCTTCATTTATCTTTGCGGTCTTGGCGGCTTGCCGGTCCTGGCGTTAAAATTCCGGTTGAATTTCTCAACTCTTTTTATTAGAAAGTTGTCTATTATTTGATTTTCTGTTTGGCAAAAAACTCGCGAATGTCGGCGGCGATCGCCGCGCTTTCTTCTTCGAGCGCAAAATGCCCCGTTTCGAAATAATGGATCTCGATATTTTTCAGATCTTTTTTGTAGCCTTCCTCGACGCCTTTAACGGTGAAAAACGGATCGTTCTTGCCCCAGACGACGAGCGTCGGCGGCTGATTGCGGCGAAAATACTCGTGCCACGCCGGATAAGACCTGACGTTTGACGCATAATCGGCAAAAAGCGCGATCTGAATCTCGGAATTTCCTTCGCGGTCAAGCAATGCCTGATCAAAAGTCCATGTGTCGGGCGAGATCAAGCGCGGATTGCGGGCGCCGTAGGTGTATTGAAATTTTGTCGTTTCAAGTTTCAGAAAACCGAGCAGTTTTTCGGTCAATTGCGGATCGCGCGTTTCGCCGTAAGTTTTTAGAAAAGCGGCGGCATCCGATAAACCATCTTCATAAGCGTTGCCGTTCTGGACGATCAGCGCCTGCACTTTTTCAGGATGTTTGACCGCCAGACGGTAACCGATCGGCGCGCCGTAATCCTGCACATAAAGACTGTATTTTGTTAATTTGAGCGCGTTCGTCAGCTTTTCAACAACATTCGTCAAATTCTCGAAAGTGTATTCAAACTCATCAACCTTCGGCATCGAACTTTGTCCGAAACCCGGATAATCCGGCGCGACGATGTGAAATTTGTCGGCGAGCTGCGGAATCAGGTCGCGAAACATAAACGACGAGGTCGGAAATCCGTGAAGCAGCAGAATCGTCGGTTTATTCCGGTCGCCCGCTTCGCGGTAAAAAATATCGAGTCCGTCTATTTTCAAAGTGTTATAAGTAATGTTTGTCCTTGATCGATCGTTTGTTTGCGCGTTCGCCGTTGAAATCGAGATCAAAAGCGCCGCGGTCAATATTGTAATTGTCAAAACCTTTCCAAGTTTCATATTTATTTATCTCCCTTTTGTTCGTCTAAAATTCAAAATTATGTTATCTTTGTGCATAACTGCTAATATAATCTTTTAACGGTTAGAATTTATTCCCGATCTTTTGGAATAAATTTCTTTGAGAATGATTTTTTTATGAAGAATTTTGAAACGGAGAAATTTTATCTTGTCGGAAACAATCTGGCGCTTGATTTTGCCAATTCGCTGATGTTCGAACTGACGCGCGAAAACTTGCTCGGATGGGCGATCGCCGCCGATTTGGTCGCGCCCGAACAGGCGGAGAATCTTTTGCCGAAATGGGATGAAGCGCAGTTGGCGAAAGTTTCTGATTTCAGAGAGCTTTTGCGCGGGCTTTTCATCAATTTAGCTGACGGCAAAAAGATCCGGCAGTTTGAGATCGAGGCGCTCAACAAAATTCTGCGACAGCCGGGCGGTTTTTCTTCGCTCAAGGAAACGCCCGAAGGTTTTGTCAAACATTTTGAGATCGAATTTTCAGCGCCGTCGAAAATTCTCTTTCCGATCGCCGAATCGATGGTCGATCTGCTCTGTTTCGGCGATCTCGCCTATTTGCGAAAATGCGAAACGCCGCAATGCGTTCTGTATTTTTACGACACGACGAAAAATCACCGGCGGCGCTGGTGCAGTATGGCGATCTGCGGAAACCGCGCAAAAGCCGCGAAATTTTATCAAAAGACAAAAATGCGGAGTTAATTGTTAAATTCTCTGCGTTCTTTGTGCCTCTGTGGTGAAATTATTGTAAAATTTAAGTTTTTATGAGCAATAGAAAACTCGGCATCGCAATCATCGGAATAGGCGGCGCGGTCGGCACGACCATGGTCGCCGGAATCGAACTTCTCAAAAAAGGCGAGATCGGCACGGAAGGTTTGCCGCTTGCCGATCTCGACGCGGGATTGATCAAGAATCTGGCGAATTATCAAAACATCGTCTTCGGCGGTTGGGATCTATTTTCGGAGCATCTCGCCAAAGCGGCGGAAGAACACGACGTTTTGACGCATAAACAATTTGTCGCAGTCGAAGAGAACCTGCGCCAAATCAAACCGTGGCGCGCCGCCGGAAACATCGAATTTCTCGCCAATATTGACGGCGAAAACCAATTTGCGCAGGAAACCTCGCACCGCGCGAGCATCGAAAAGATCCGAACCGATCTCAGTCAATTCAAAAAATCGTGCGATCAGGTGGTCGTCATCAATCTCGCTTCGACCGAAAAGCTCGCCGACGAAGGCAACGAGATCTTTAATTCTTTGGCGGATTTTGAAAAAGCGCTCGACGACAATTCAAAAATGATCTCGCCCGCGATGCTCTACGCTTACGCGGCGATTGCCGAGCAAATTCCTTACGGAAATTTCACGCCGTCGGTCGCCGCCGACATTCCCGCGCTCGTCGAATTTGCCGAAAAAAGGGGCGTCCCACTCGCCGGCAAAGACGGCAAGACCGGACAAACGATGATCAAAAGCGTGCTCGCGCCCGCCTTCAAAACGCGCGCGCTGAAAGTTGAAGGCTGGTTTTCGACGAACATCTTAGGCAACCGCGATGGACTCGCGCTCTCGAATGCCGAATCTTTAGCGTCGAAAGTCAAAACCAAAAGTTCGCTTTTAGAAGATATTTTAGGCTATGCGGTCGAAGATCATCTCGTTGACATTCGTTATTACCGTCCGCGCAAAGACAACAAAGAAGCTTGGGACAACATTGATCTGACAGGTTTCCTCGGTCAACCGATGCAATTAAAAGTAAATTTTCTCTGCAAAGATTCGATCCTCGCCGCCCCGCTCGCGATCGAGATCGCGCGATGTTTAGATTTAGCCAAACAGCGCGGTGAATGTGGTGTTCTCGAAGAAGTCGGCGTTTTTTTCAAATTCCCGATGACGAAAGTTAAAGATAGAAAACCTGAAAACGCGCTGCATAAACAGGAAGCGATTTTGTTGAATTGGTTGAAAAAGTGATTTTAAGGTTTCCAATTAA
>JBBQOA010000435.1:0-4508 GCA_038330465.1 Pyrinomonadales bacterium | reverse complement strand
GCAGATTTTTCATATCGCGCCGAAACTCGCGCGGGCTGCGAAGTTTCAAAACTTCGTTGCCGCAGAGCGCGAGCATTATATATTCAAAATTTTCGTCCGGAATCTGCGGCACGAGATCGCGAATCGTTTCTTTAATGGTAATTCCGCTTCTGCCGACGACGTACCACTCGACCGAACGCTCGATCTTTTCGCCCAGAACCTTGGCAAATTGTCCGGCAAGCGCGGTTTCGTGCGTGCGGGCGCCCATTCCGGCGGCGGTCGATTCGCCGAGCACGAGCAGCTTCGCACTTTCTGCGCCGTTATTAAATTGCCCTTTCGTGGCGCCGCCCGCGTCGGGCAGCCGTCCGATCTTGCGGCGCGTATATTGTCCCTGCAAATATAAAAAAGGCGCGAGCGGCAGAATCAGAATGCCACCTAAAAGATAGATCGTTTGCCAGCGAATCAAATTCGCGTTAGAAAATTTTAACGCAAACCCGAGCGGTCGCCGGGGACGCAAAGAGTTATTGTTTTTTTCTTTTGGATCTGCGCAACTTTGCATTATTTAATTTCGAGATATGTTAAAATCTCGGACATCAGTAATGTTTTCCTTTAATCTTACCAAATTTTTTGTTCTTTTTGTGCTAATTTTGTTGCTTTTTTCGGCGTGCCGTTTTTGGCAGCCGGGCGGCGCTGAAACTTCGGATAAAACGGCGCCGGTTTCTGCCGATTTGAAAAGCGAAATTCCTTTTGTGACCAAAGAGCCCGCCCAATTTCAGGCGGAGATCGTTGTCACGGCAAACGAGACGGAGCGAAAAACATTCGTGGCGCGAAACGGCACGAACCGCCGTTATGATTTTGATTTCGGCGCGAAAAACCAATTGACGAATCTGCAGACCGACAAAAATTATCTGATCTTGAATGAAAAGAAAATTTACGCCGAAACGGTCGCGGCGCAAACGGTTTCGACCGATGATTGGACGAATTTTTTGACGACCGAATGGCTCAGCGAAAAAGCGGACGCGAATTTTGAAAAGCTCGAAACGATCGATAATCTGACAAAATATCGTGTCAAATTGGGCGAAAGCGATCAATCCGAAATACTGATCTCGATTGATGAACAAATCGGTTTGCCGATCAAACAAGAATTTTACGGAATCACCGGCGGACAGAAAATTTTGACTTATTCGGTCGAATTAAAAAACTTGAAGCTGCAAACGGATGAAAATTTGTTTACTATTCCGACCGATTTTCGACGAGTTGCGATTGAAGAATTTCGGAAAATTTTGCGGAGCAGTGAAAAATAAAATTTGCATTCTGCGCGGATTTTGCCTGATTAAAAAATGAGTGAAATAACGAAAACAAAAGAGATCGACGTAAATTTGAAAGAAAGTATTTTTGAGAAATTCGGCAAAGTTCCGTTTGTTCAGTTGATCGGAATGGAATTGGTCGAACTCGCGATCGGCGAAGCCAAAATCAGGCTCGATATGCGCGACGAACTGCGCCAGCCTTACGGACTTCTGCACGGCGGCGCGACGGCTTCGTTGATCGACACGGCGACGGCTTTTGCGATCTTGGGAAATTTGGGCGACGGCGAAATGGCTTCGACCGTCGATCTGACGATTCAATATCTGCGCCCGCACACGGAAGGCGCGATCATCTGCACGGCAAAAGTGACGCGAGCCGGAAAACGTCTGTTATTCGTCGCGGCGGAAGTCGAAAACGAAGCGGGAAAATTGGTCGCGACCGCGCTTTCGACCTACACAAAAGTTTAGCCGGAATTCTACGAACCGTAGGTCAAATGGTGAATTCCGTAATAAAGGATAAAGATCATCACAAACGCCAGAAAATAAAGTCCGGTCATAAAATACGCCTCGGTAAAAAGCGATTTATCGGGCAGCACGAGCATATTGCGGGCATCGGTCGGACCGCGGACGATCAGCACCCATAAAATCGCGACGATCATCAAATGTCCGACCGCATCGACCATTCCGAATTCAAAGACCGCGAGCACGAAGATCGACATAAAACCGAGCGAGATCAAACGCCCGACGACCGAGACCGCGCCGAGCAAAATAAAGGTCACGAAAAATTCGATAAAACCCGAAACCTTCATAAACAGCTGCGGCGTCATGCCCATCGTGATCTCCGGTTTGTCGGCAAGCACCGCGATCGTCCATTGTGAATAGGCGAATTTTTCGACCGCCGCCCAGATCAAGGTCAAACCCGAAGAAGCGAAAAGCACGATAAAACCGGCTTTCAGCAACGCTTTGACCTTTGTTTGCGAAACGGTCAGATAAAAGCCGATGCCGAGAAAGATGACGTAATCGAGGACGTGAAAAATTCCGTAGTGATAACCGGCAGCGATATAAAGCACAAAAATTCCGATGCCCGTTAAAAAAACCGTGAAGCGCGAAATGACCGCCAAAGCCATGATCAAATGAATCCACGGCACGATCGATGAATCGGTTTTGAGTTCGGGCGTCAGGTAAAAACTCTGACCGATGCCGAGCGCCCACCAGCCGAACAGCGCGAGAAAAAAAACTCCGGCGGCGCCGCGCATAATATAGTTGGCGGCATTGTCAAAAAGTTTCATCTTGCGGTCGAATTCGGCGAGAATTCCCTCTTCGTAAATATAGCGGTCAGCCAGAAAAAACAAATAACAGGCGGCGACCGAAAGCAGAAATAATTTGACAAAGGTTCCGTCCAGCACTTCTCCGATCGGCGTCGGCGGCTGCGTTACGTCATAAGCAAAAAACCATTTGACGTGAGCGTGCGCCGCCTGTGCGCCAAACGCGACCAAAAAGGCGGCGGCGGCGGATTGAAATATTTTTCGATTAGCGGAATTTTGAAATATCTGAAAATTCATCAATTATTGACTCCTCGCGATGACCGCCGGAACGAACGCCCAAGCGCGCGCGGCAACGAACGTCCAAGCGTTTAGAATAAATTTTTTAACTGCGACCTTTTTTTGTATTGTGAACCCAATCTTTGGCGAGCGGCGAATTCATTTTGACCTGAATGCCCAAATAATCGCGAAAAACGCCCTGCAAATTGCCGACTTGTTCGGCTTCTTCGCGGCGAATATATTCGTTGCGTCCGCTGTGCAAGGTCGGCGTGATGATGAAAAACACGCGCGGGATCGGGCGCGTCTCGAAATTCGCGGGCATTTTCTGCGGATTGTTGACGTCGGTCAGATAATCGCCTTCGTCAAAATTGCGGACGTGGCATTGGATACAGGTCATGCCTTTTTCTTCAAACAGACGGCGCCGCGAGTCGCGCCAGTAGGTTTCAGTAAAGCGGTAACCGTCTTGAACTTCAAGCGGACTGAGCGTCGTGTTGATGTTGCTCGGCACGACCGTTCCGTCCGGCAGCACTTCGGGAATAAAGACGGTGCCGTGATTATCGTCGCGCACCGCTTCCCAGCCTTTTTGATAAGCTGCGCTGTCTTTATCCGTGATCGGCGCGGGAACGGGTTTGAAGGCAGTTTTGTCCTTATTCGGCTTGATGCTCGCGACAAAACCGTCGATCGGCGGACTGACGATCGCCAAGATCTTTTTGCCGTCACGCACGACGGGTCTTACCATCATCGCGCCGAGCGCCCAGCCGTCGCCGTATAAATAGTTTCCGTCGGCGTCATACACATCGCCGCCGCCTAATCTCGAATTGTGCGGCAGCGCGGCAAAATTCGCCCGCATCAGCGGTTCGTCCAGATCATTGTAGTTTAAAACTTTGGTGATGAAATCATTGAGCGCCTCGCCATATTTGGCTTTATCGTTTTTAACGAACGGCTTCAGATTTTCGCCGTCAAAAAATGTGTCGTGAAACAGCTTGGCAAAGACATAGTTGTTTTTCTGCCGCAATTCTTCGGGACGCGTTGCATCATCGCCGCGAATGATCCGCATTCGCGGCATCAAATAAGCTTGCTCGGCGGCTTCCGTATTGAAATACACAAGCCGCAGCTCGAAAACTTTTTTGTTGATGCGCGGACGCACCGCGATCAGTTTCCAATTTTCGGCGTTCCAGACCTTGTCAAACTTTTCGCTGTCGGGATCGAGCGCCGGATTTTTGTGGAGCACGGCTAATTCTTTGAGTGAATCGCGGAAAAACTGTTCGCCGCCGGATGGCTCGATATCGCTGCCTTGTTTGATCTGCTTGTCGGCTTCGATCTCGGCGATTCGCTGAAACATATTAACGATGTTCCATTTTTTGTTGGCGGCAGCGAGCCGCGCCGGATCGATGATCGAGACAAACGCGTCAACTTCGAGCGGCGCATCAGGCAATTCCAGCAATTTCACCGGCTTTTTGACAACTTTTATATTGTATTCTTTGGTGACGATGCGCGGTTCGCTCGATTTATCACGCGGCAATTCGGTGACCTTGACGACGAATTTACCGATCTTCCCGTCGCTCCTTCGCGGCGTCCAGTCAACCGTTAAGGTCCGCTGGTTGAAGATCGCCGATTTGGGTTTTTCGGTCAGTTCGATGCGGACATTGTCGCTTTCTTCATCGATTACTTCAAGACCGAAAGT
>JBBQOA010000434.1:0-4511 GCA_038330465.1 Pyrinomonadales bacterium | reverse complement strand
CGTCGGTCGTCAGAACTTGTTCGAATTCCTTGATCGCGCGTTCGTAATTCGGCGGATCGCGGAAGATGAACGTCAGTCCGAGATCGGTCCGGACATTGACGTCTTCCGTCTTTTTAACAAGCGCGGACGAATACCATTTTTCGGCTTCCGGGTAATTGCCGCTGTCGAAATTGGCGTTGCCGAGATTGACGATCGTTTCGTAATCTTCGGGTTTTATTTTGTTTGCCGCCTTTAGATATTCGATCGTTTTATCATAGGTTTCGTTTTGATAATTGACCTCGGCGGCTTTCATTTGCGCTTCAAAATTGTCCGGTTCCTGTTTGGCGCGGTCCATTGCCGCCTGCACATCGGCGGCGGGAACGACCGGCTGCGTCGGCTTGGTCGCGCCGGTTATATCGGGATGACCTTCCGGCATATTTGAATTTTGTGTCATCATGCTCGGCGGCACGCTGGCGGGCGGAAGCGCCGTTTTCTGATTGACGTTATTGGCAAACATAAACCCGACGATCAAACCCAAAAGCAACCCGACAATGCCGAATAAAGTATTTTCTTTGTTCATATAATTGATAAAAATCTTCCCGACCGTTTAGGCGTAAGAATGAAGTCCGGGCAGCAGATAGCTGACGCCCAAATAGGTAAAAATAACAAATAAAAATGCGACGATCGCGAAATAGGCGGAACGGCGACCGGTCCAGCCGCGGGCGATTCGCGAATGCAGAAAACCCGCGTAAGTGATCCACGCGACGAGCGCGCCGACCTCTTTGGCGTCCCAGCCCCAGTATCTTCCCCACGATTCGTTCGCCCAAACCGCGCCCGTGATGAGCAGCAGCGCGAGTCCGGCAAAAGCGACGCCGGCGAGCTTATACATCAAACCGTCGAGCGTTTCCGCATTCGGCAGCGCGGCGCGGATCTTGTCGGTTTTGAAGCTGAACAGCAGGATGAAAAACGTGCCCGTAAATGCCGTGATCAGCGCGGCGAGTTCGACCGGATTGGCGTTCAGGCTGAGATGCAGCCGCGCGCCGTTTTCCTGAATCCACTGCGCCCCGATATTATAAAGCTGCTGCGAACCCATCGCGTTGACCTGCGCCGCCGGAACTTGTTCTTGCTGAAGCATCCACGTCGCAAATTTTTCGTATTGCGTCGGGCTGATTGCGCTGGCAATGTTTTGCAGATTGTTGATCTGATAGACGAGCATCGCGATGCCCGCGCCCTGCGCGACGAGAGCAAGCTGCAAAAGCCGCAAACCGATCGATTTCGCCTTTTCATCGCCTTTTGAAATATAGCTGATGTAGGCGAGAATGACGCCGACGAGCAGCACGCTCGCGCCGACCAGAAACCAGCCGACGTATGGAATATCGGAACGCAGCGCCATCGACATTTTTGAATTGCCGAGAAAAACAGAAGCCGTGTAAGTGCCGAAAGTGCTGAGCGAAAAGAGGCTGAATTTGCTGATCGTCGCAAAAACGCCGAGCGCGAAAATGCTCGTCCAGATCGCCATCGTTTGAACCTTCAAACCGTCTTTCAAAAGATAGAGCACCGCGACGACGAAACAGACGAGCGCGATCCCATAGCTGAGACTGGCGACGCCGACGTGGATCGGGCGCCAATAGGAATCGAGAACGGGCGGCAGATCGATAAATTCGCCGCCGATAAACCGCGCGAGCGTCAGAATGATCGCGGCGAGCGGCAGCGAAAGCAGCGCGACGATCCGAAATTGTTCGCGCCGCATCACGAGCAGCGTCGTGACGCCTGCGCCGAACGCAAAAGCAAGACTTAGATCGTAAAGATTAGAGAACGGCACATAGCGGAAAACCCACGGCATTTCCGCCACTTCGCGTCCTTGTTTCAAGAAGATGTCAAGTTCGCGTTCGTAGGCGAAAACCCATCGAAAGAGCCAGCTCGAAAGATTGAAAAAGACGCCGAGCGTCGCGCCCCACATTCCCAACCGCTCGGCAACGCTTGACGGCGCGTAAACATTCGTCAGATAAAAAACCGCCGCTGTCAGATAACAGGCGAGTGCCAGCATCATCAAAGCGCCGTCCGAGATAAAATGCTCGCCGCCCGCAAAAATTCTGATGATTAACAGCGCGATCGAGCCGCCGACGGCAAGCCCGAACGGGATGAATGATTTAATGGAAGAAGGATTTTCATCTACTTCGCGATCATTTGAAATTAAAATTGGTTGATTTAAGATTTCCTGACTCATAAACTGATTCCCCTGAGTTTGCCGCCGCAATATGCAGCGGCAAACTCAACTTTAATTGAATTTATTGGACAAACGCGCTTGGCACGGGGATGTCCGAGCTCAAGCCGAAATTTTGAACGCTCATATTTCCGCTGCTGCTTAATCTGATGTACCAGATTCCGCCGCGATTGACCGCCGCGTCGGTTTTGCCGTCGCCGTCATAATCTGCCGGAACGAGAACGTCCGTGGCTAAGCCCCAGTTGTAATAAACGGCGGCTCCGTTCGAACTTTGTTTGATATACCAAACACCGCTCCGGAAGACCGCGAGGTCGGTTTTGCCGTCGCCGTCATAGTCGCCCGTGACAAATTTATCCGAGCTAAGTCCCCAATAATCGGTTCGCAGCTGATTGTTGGAGCTCTGTTTGATATACCAAACACCGCTTCGAAAAACTGCCGCGTCCTGTTTGCCGTCGCCGTCGAAATCGCCGCGCATGGGTTTGTCGCCCGAAGTTCCCCACGGAATGTATGTGACATTACCGCTCGGATTATTGAGCGAACCGCGATAGTAAAAATAGCTTTGGCTGCCGACCGCCGAATCACGATAGACCGAGACATCGGCTTTGCCGTCGCCGTCCCAATCGCCGACCGAGATCGGCTGGTCGCCCGTTTGACCGAACGGTTCGATCCGCAAGGTCGAATTTGACGATTGCAAAATATAAAACGCCGCTTCCGTCGCCGGTGCCGCGCGCCAGACGGCGATGTCGGCTTTGTCGTCGCCGTCAAAATCGGCGGGCGTTAATTTGTCGGTCGCGAGTCCGAGCTGCGCCGCTGTAAATCCGGCTGTCGAACGATTTATAAACCAAGTTCCGTTTGACGGGCGAAACGCGCTCGCGTCGGCTTTGCCGTCGCCGTCAAAATCCGCAAAGCCGTGATTAATGACAACGACCGCTTGCGGCTGAACAACGGCACTTGCCGTAACCGTCCGGTCGCCGCTCTCGGAGCCGTCATTGTTGCCCAGGATTCCCGCCGCGTAAAAAGTCACATTGCCGACATCGGTTGCCGGCGCCGTCCAGTTAAATGTCCAGGTTGAGCCTCCTGTCTGCCCCGGAAAGGTTCCCGCCGTCGTTTGCGTGACGTAGCTTTTTGTGCTGGCGACCCTTATTCTCGTATTCGCCGTCGTATTGGCAACGGTTCCCGCCATTGCAGTTCCGGCTAACGGAATTACTTCAAAGCCCCAGTTCGTGCGGCTCGTGTCCGTAGTCGTGTTCTGAACCTGAATTTGATAAGTTTGTCCGGGCGTGTAATTTGCCGGAGCAACAACGGCAATTTGTCCGTTGCCGGCATTTTGGGAATGACAAGCCGTACAGGTTGTTTCGCCCGGCGCTCCTGTTCTGCCGGTCGGCGCACCGCTTTCTGAGGCGATTGCCGGATTTGTAAAACGAGTACCCGAAGTAAAAGATATAACCGCAAGTGTTACAACCAATACCAAAATAGTTACTTTTATTTTTTGTATTTCCACTTTCATAACCTAGTTCTCCTAAAAGACTTATAAACTTCGCAAGTCTCTAGCGAAACGTTTAAATTTTTCGCCGAAAGGGGTTTGATTGCGATTCGTATGACCGCCGAGGGTTACGGTGAAATTATTTTCCTCATTCTTTTCAACCGCTGCCCAAACGCGTTGGTGTGAAAAGAAAAACACTCCCACTAATGTCAAAAACAATAGTGTAAATCCGACATAAACGACATTCGAGCCCGGATCACGCTGGATCGAGAGAATGTGTTGGTCGGAAACTTTTTCAAAATCGACTAATTGATATGTATAGCCCGCGATCGGTTTTTTCGCGATCGGAATATCCGCCATTTGCGGACTGAAAGCGTAAGCCGTCTGCGCCGTGCCGGTCGGCGGCGTGACCTGCAAAACTGCCGCCGGATTCGGATAATTACTCGTGTCTTCGTTCAGGTCTTCTCTGCCGATGCTGAAATTTCCGCGAAAATCCACGAATCTGACCTGAGTTCCGTCTGCCAGCGCAGTGGTGGCGTTGCGCGGGATCGTAATGTCCTGAACGGTCGCGCCGTCGGCGGATTTGAGCCGCACGTTGATGTTTCGCGCGCGTCCGACCGAAACGAAGCTCGCCTGAAAGAATCGATAACCGCGATAATCGAACGGGCGATTCATCTGCACGACCGCGTCGGTCGTGCCGGTTTCGTCTTTGATCTGAATGCGCGTCAGCCAGTCGATCGTGTTCATCGCCGAGATCGATCCGTCATTTTTGATCAATTTCTGCTGAATGTCGGTGCAGATCACTTCGAACGGCAGTCGTTTGGT
>JBBQOA010000433.1:0-4515 GCA_038330465.1 Pyrinomonadales bacterium | reverse complement strand
ATCTCAAACGCCCAATGCCGTGCTTGCTCGTGATTTTGCCAATGTTGACCGAACAAAAACGAAAAACCTTGCGCCGCGTCTAATTCGTCAGCCGGAGCCGCGCCGTAATTTTCGTTTTTTTGCAAAACGGCAAGAATCTCTGCGCAAGATCTTTGGCAAAATCGCGCGAGTTTGCCGAGATACGCATCCAAATCTTCGGTTTGATCGAGCGCGAATTTTCTAAAACCCTCGCTTTTTTGATTCAATTCGTTTGTCAGCAATTCTTTGTAAAGCATTCTTTTGATCGTCTTTTTCAAGCAGTATAGCACAACAAAAGCGGATCGAGAGTTGACTCGATCCGCTTCGCCGCGAAGAACTCCGGCAGCTTTATTTTTTTGTTTATTTCGTCAATTTCGCACGCCCAAACCTTTCTTTTTCCAAGCCGTTTTTTTTGTCGGTTCGATTTAAGAAATCATTTTGATTTTTTTTTATTTCCGGTTTTTTTTCGAGACTATTCCGGCGAATTAACAGACCCGCTTTCGTCAATTCGCCGACGAGCTTTAGTCGGTTTTCGATTGCCTCGGGCGACATATCAACTTTCATCTTCGATCTCCGTTAATTTTTCGATGGCGGCTTTGTCCTGCGTTCGTCCGCTTAATGTTTTCAACTTTATCATGCCTTCGCGCGACACGACCGAAACCGCGCCGTTTACCGATTTTCAACTCATTAATTTCAGCCGCATTTATCAACGTAGTAGATAGCCGTTACCTCATCTTTATCATTTACATAAAAATAAAACCCGTTTTGCGGATAGGCTAGAGTAAAAGGATATTCGCGGTCTTTTTTTTCTTTATACTCTTTGAAAACGCACCCCTTTTTTGTAAATTCCGTTTCGTAAAAATCATTTCCGTATTTTTCGACCGCCTCTTTGAAAGTCGAAAAATCTCCGCCCCAAACTTCTCTCACGATCCCTGACTTTTTATCAAAGATTATTTGCGCCTCGTTTTCGTAAACATAATCAATTTGTGACACAACCGGATTATCGAATTCATCTTCAGGATGACAAATTGTCTTTGGTTCGCCAAAAATTCGCCGAACATCTTTGACGGTCGATTTACCAAGCTGTAAACCTTTATAGTTTCCGGCAATCCATTTTGGATTCTTTTTTGGTGACGATAAATGAACAGACATTGGAGATTCTTTTTGCAGCGCGTTGAGAATTATCGGTTCACTCGATTTTATCCGTGCCGAACTGATTTCAGTTTTTGAGCATGCCGCGAATATCAATAAGATCAAGAGGATAAAAACCAAGTTTTTCATAGATTTCTCCGAAAGATTTTTCTTTATCCTTTTTAATCCGCCATCAGAAAAGGGCATTTCAGAACTACTTGACGCGGCTCGTCCGGCGTTTCAGAAAATCCATCAGAACGAATTCGGTCAGGTTGTTCGGGTTGGCGAAATACGCCTTGCCGCGCGTCATCGCCGACATTTGTTTGACGAATTCGACGAGATAATGATCGCTCGCGAGCATAAATGTATTGATCATAATGCCCGCTTTGCGGCAGGCTTGGACTTCCTTGAAGGTTTCCGCCATCACGAACGGGTCGTTGCCCATCGAGTTTTTGTAAAGCAGGCGTTTATCGGTTTGAACTTTTGAATATTGTCGGTAATTCAAATACGACGGATTGCCCGCGTCGATAAACGCGGCGGTCGGTTTGCCGTCCGTGACCATCACGATCTGCTTCATTTCCTTGCGCTGCGCGTTCAAAATTCTTCTCGCGAGCTTTAAGCCTTCCGCCGTGTTCGTATGATAGGGTCCGACCTGCGTCGTCGCGAGTTTGGCGAGCGGCAATTCTTCGGCGCCGTCGTGAAAAAGGACGATTTTCAGTGAATCGCCCGGATACTGCGTGCGGATCAGATGCGCGAGCGCGAGCGCGACCTTTTTGGCGGGCGTAAAACGGTCTTCGCCGTAAAGGATCATTGAATGCGAGCAATCGAGCATCACGACGGTCGCGCACGACGATTGATAATCCTGCTGATGAACATAAAGGTCTTTGTATTCAAGATTGAGCGGAACGCCCAAACCTTCGCGGGTGATCGCCGACAGCAGCGTGGCGTTGACATCGAGATTGATCACATCGCCGAATTCGTATTGTTTCGAACTCAAAGCGGCTTCGATGCCTGTGTCGAGCTGCGGCGTGGCGTGTCTGCCGATCGAAGATTTGCCCATCGAACCGAGGAGCTTCTGCAAGGTTTTATAGCCGAGAAAATCGAGTCCTTTTTCCGTCACCTGAAAACGAATATCGCGCGGCATCGCTTCGCCGATCTCGCCCTGTCCGCCTTGTCCGTTCGGATTCGGCTGCGCTTGCTGCTGTCTTTCGATCTCCTGCAAGTTCAAATAACCTTCTTCGACGAGGCGTTCGATCAATTGATTGATGAGTTCTTCAAGCAGCGAGCCTTTAAATTTATCGTCATTATCGGCAAGCATTTTCTCGATGTCCGTCGCGTCAAGAATTCCCTGTTCGAGCAACGATTGTAAAATTGCCTGCCGCAACGCGTCGAGCGAATCGTCCGTTTCGTTGCGCTGGCGCGTCCACCAGTAATTTTCGTTGTAGCCCGAATCAAGCAGCGAATCGGAAAGCGCCTGCATCAGATCGCCGAGATTGATGCCGAACGGGTCGAAACCTTTGAATTTTGAATAACGGATAAACTTCATCTCTTTATTTTCCTTTTATTGAGAATAAAACTATCGGCGAACGCTTTCAACTAAAATTTGTTTTTATTTAACGCAAAGGCGCAAAGACACAAAGAGCGCAAAGATTTTTTAATAAACTTGAAAAATCTTTGCGCTTTTTGCGTCTTTGCGTTAAATAAACGTCCTAAATAAAAGCGAAATCGAACTGTTCCTGATGGATCGCCTTATCGCTCGTGATGTCGGTCGCGCCTAAGTAGGCTTCGATCTCTTCGAGAATTTCCTTTTCCGAACCGCGCAGGGCAACAGCAACGTCCGGATGCACGCGCAGCGTCGTCTGCCGCACGTCGTCCTGAATTCTCGACAAACGGCGGGATTCTTCGAGAATTTCGTAGCAGACGGTTTGCGGTGATTTGACCCAACCCGCGCCCTGACAATAATCGCACGGCGCGCACATCGTTCTTTCGAGCGATTGTTTGACCCGTTTGCGCGTCATAATGATCAGCCCGAAATCATTGAACGACAAAACTTTTGTCGGCGATTTGTCGGTTGAAAGCGCTTCCTGAAGTGCCTGCGCAACCTTGTTGCGGTTGCGGCGGTCTTCCATATCGATCAGATCGAGGACGATGATTCCGCCCAAGTCCCGCAGACGAATCTGCCGCGCGATCTCGTCAACCGCTTCCATATTTGTTTTGGTGATCGTGTCTTCGAGCCGCGCATTGCCTTTGCCGACAAATTTGCCCGTGTTGACATCGATCGCGACCAAAGCTTCGGTTTGATTGATGACCAGATAACCGCCCGATTTTAGCCAAACGCGCGGTTTCAGTGCCTTGTCGATCTCTTCCTGAACGCCGTAAGCTTCGAGGATCGGTTCTTCGCGCGTGTAAAGTTTGACGCGTTTGACGAGCCGCGGCTGGATGCGGTTGATAAATTCGACGATGCGTAAATATTCTTCTTCCGAATCGACGCGAATCGCCGTGAATTCATCGGAAAGCTGATCGCGCAAAATACGTTGGATAATATCGAGATCCTGATGGACGAGCGCGGGCGATTTCGATTTTTCGGCTTGTTTTTTGATGTCGATCCAGGTGCGCACAAGGTAGCGCGCATCTTGGCGCAGATCTTCTTCGGAAATTCCGATGCCGGCGGTGCGGACGATAAATCCGCCCGACGGAACGTCTTCTTCCGCTTTGATCTTTTGAATCAAAACGCGCAGTCTGCCGCGTTCATTCGCCGATTCGATCTTGCGCGAAACGCCGAGATGTTCGATCGTCGGCATATACACGAGGAACCTACCCGGCAAGGCAATATGCGATGTAATTCGTGCACCCTTTTTCGCGATCGGCTCTTTAGCGATCTGGACCAGGATCTCCTGTCCTTCGCGAAGAAGGTCCGAGATCGTCGGTTGCGGCGCACGGTCACGTCGGTCATTCCGGCCTCGCGAACCACGATCCGAGCTCGGGCGATCCGAACTTGGTCGGTCATTGCTTGGTCGGTCATTGCTTGGTCTGTCGTTGCTTGGCCTGTCATGACTTGGGCGGTCATTGCTAGGTCGATCTTGTGTTTGCCGATCTTGCCTCTCGCCGCTCGGTCGATCTCCAGACGGACGGTCTCCACGATCGCCGCGTCCGCGTCCACCGCGGCTCCGGCCGCGTCCTCGCTCCTGACTCGAGCGTGGTGCGTCACCGGAATCGGATTCCGGCTGGGCCTCGCCGCTCGGTTCCGGAGAGGACGCTTCGACCTCGACAACGGGCTCGGACGCCTCAACTTCCACATTTTCGGCCGGAGAATCGCCGTTTTCTGTCGTCTCTTCTCCGTTTTCCGAAACGCCTTCGTCAGTTTTC
>JBBQOA010000432.1:0-4529 GCA_038330465.1 Pyrinomonadales bacterium | reverse complement strand
GTCAAATGCGATGCGGAAACGACCACACAAAACGACCGAAATCTCGGTATTGTCAATATTCTGGTTGGGTTTGCACCGCTCAAACCCGCCGAATTTGTGATCATCACGATTCAACAAATGGCTGGCGATCTGGTCTGAAATTCCATCTTAAACCGTCTGCCGCAGATGATGGTTTAACCATGAAAATAGTGAGGTAAAATTTATGGGAAAAGGTTTTGAAAAAAATGCACATCGGTTCGATCCATATAAAAATTTCAAATTTCGTGTTCTATGGGACGGTAAAACGGTTCTCGGGATCAGCAAGGTCAGCGCCCTCAAACGCACAACTGAGGTCGTCAAACATCGTGACGGCGGTGATAACAGCACCGATCATAAATCACCGGGACGAACAACTTACGACGCGATCTCGCTCGAACGCGGATTAACTCACGACGCCGAATTCGAGCGTTGGGCAAACAAAGTTCATCCGTATGCCGGTGATACGGCGATGGATCTTGTCGGTTATAAAAAGAATTTGACGCTCGAAATGATGAACGAAAAAGGTCATGTCGTTTATCGTTATTTTCTATATAACTGTTGGGTCAGTGAATATACGGCAATTCCCGAACTCAATGCCAACGCCAACGCCGTCGCGATCGAGATGCTCAAACTCGAACTCGAAGGCTGGGATCGCGATGTGGCGACGGTCGAACCGAAAGAGGGCGACGACGTGCCGGTATCGTAATATGGAATAAAACGAAATGAATCAGATTTCCCATTCCGTCAACACGATTGATTTTTCGGCTTTGTTGAATTCTCCGGCTGAAACTTTATCTTTTCGCGCTTTCGGGACTGAGCGCGAAGACTTAAATATTGATTTTGCCGAACCTGATACGCCCGCCCTCGTCACACAAATTTTGACACTCTGTGCGGTCGGGCAAAAATCTGATTGGCTGGCAGATTTTTTTTGGAATTTATCGGTCGGCAAACGTCACGAATGTTTGCTCCGACTGGCGGCGGGCGACGAATCGGAAGGTTTGTCTTTCCCTTTCAAATGCGCATTTTGCTGTCGTGAACTCGAACTCGAATTAACATTCGACGAGATTTATGAGCAGCAAAATCAAGCCGATTGCCGGACAAACATCGAGATCGACATCGGCGCCGAACGGTTGATGCTTCGGAAACCGCTCGGCATCGATCAAAAAAAATGGCAAACCTTTGATTTTTCAAACGTGCGTGCCGCTTCACGGCAAATCATTGGTTCATTGTCTGTTTTTGATCAAGAGTTTGCGGATTTTGACGATGAAATAATTAAATTGATCGATGAAGCAATGGACGAAGCCGATCCGCTGATCAATTTTAATTGCCGCGCCGGCTGCGGTGAATGCGGCGAAATAAACGAATTTGAAACCGATCTTTGTGAATACAGCTTGAATGAATTGCGCCGCCAACAATCTCGTTTGGTCTATTCGGTGCATCGTCTGGCGGAATATTATCACTGGAGCGAAAGCGAAATCTTTGCAGTTCCCTTTTGGCGGCGTCTGCAATATTTGAAGTTTATCGGCGAGGGCAAATCGTGATGAAAGGTTACATTTCAAAACTGGCAAAACACAGCGGACTTCTCAATCCAACGAGCGGCTCCAATTTGAGATCGGGCGGCGGCGGCGAAAAACGTTTGAAAACTGAACCGCTCCACCTCGATCAAACGATTCTGACGCCGAGCGATAATCTTCAAAATGAATCGCCGAAAAACGTGCAAAATACCGCGCTGCAATCTGACACTCGCAGCAGTAATAAATCATTTTCAGAAAATCGGTTTGTCGATAATTCTGCAATAAATGATACTTTCAATACATCCGATTCTAAACCTTCAAAACCGACTGATCAAACGAAATCTCAGCTGATCAGGTCAACAACCGACGATTTCGTCACCAAAAATCTTTCCGCCGACGATAAATCCGGCGCCATCAATTCAGTACCGAGCAAGCAGTTTAACCAAATCGAACCAACATTGGAAAAAAAATCTGTTGACAGTTTTTCGGAAAAATCGGTTTTATCCGCTAAGCAGGTCGAAAATGTGGCAATCGAAACCGAATCTGCGCAACCTGAATATTTTCAAAAAACGAATGAAATGGTCGAATCGGGGACGGCGAGCCCGCTCGAAATTCAAAAGATCTTATTACGCGAGGTTCAGGAATGGACAAGTTATTCGCCGCGTGTCCAAATTGTCGAAAATGCTGAAAGCACTCTCGATAAAACCGACGTGCTTCGAGAAATTGTTGCGCCGATCGAAAAAAACCGGAACGATTTACAAGATGCAATTCAAACAAATGCAGAACACCCTGAACTTTTGAACGAACAGAATTTCAGTTTATCGATCGGCAATATCAGTATCACAGTTGAAGAACCCGAAACAAAAAACCAAAACGAAAATGTCAGTCAAAATCGGACAAACACGGTAAATCAAACCGAGAAACGTCCACACTCGCGGTTGAGTCGCTATTATTTGTAATTTTTATGCGGTGAAAAAAAATGGCACATGCCCCAACATCGAGAGCTATCGGAGCAGTAACAAACGCGTTGGTCACGCGCCTCACTCTTCGCACGGGCATCACGGTTGCCTCCAGTCGTCCCGATCAAAATACAAGCACCCGTCATTTAAACCTATTTCTATACGAGATCAGTTTTGACCCGACGCTCAAAAACAGACCGCTCGATGAAGGGCAAAAACCGCCGTTATGGATGGTTTTAAAATATCTTCTGACCGCCTTTGACGCAGACGGCAACAGCGATTCACCCGCCGCACACGAAGATTTAGGCGCAGGTTTGCGGGCAATTCACGAAGATGACCTGTTGAAATTAGATGGTTTACCGGCGACGGTCGTGCAGGCGTTGGAAGCGAATCCGAGCGAACTTTTCACGACTTTCGATGAATCTTCGGTCGATTTACTCGCCAAATTAATGCAGGGTTCGGATGAAAAACTTCGCATTTCGGCAGCTTTTCAGGTTCGTCCCGTGATGATCGCATCAACCGACCCGCCGGATTATTCGCTGCTCGTCGGCATCGATTATACCCAATCGCCGCCGGTTATAACTCCGGATTATGTCGGTCTCGACGTGATTCCGTCGCTCGGCGCAGTGATCGAACAGATCGAGCCGACCGGTTTTGAAATCGGCGAAGAAATAAAAATTCG
Organism: Pyrinomonadales bacterium; assembly: GCA_038330465.1. GTDB lineage: Bacteria > Acidobacteriota > Blastocatellia > Pyrinomonadales > Pyrinomonadaceae > JAFDVJ01. The sequence goes on along the minus strand of JBBQOA010000432.1, from coordinate 1,356 downwards.
CGGAACGGATTTGAACCTTTCAAATATGATCGTGAGGCTCGGCACCGTCGATTTGCCGATCACGATGCAGCGCGCCGACGAACTAAGATTTATGGTTGACGGCAATTTAATCAGCGCGGCGGGGCTGTCGGCAGGCAGTCATCCGCTGACACTTGTCCAAACTTTGCCGGGAACCGGAAAACAACGCGCCAGTAATATGGTTGTTGCCAATCTGGTTCCGACACTTTCGGCGGCAAACGTCATTTTACCGGTTTCAAATGCCCCGATCCCGCCGCCACCGCGAATGGTTTTTGCGACGATCGATCTGAGCGGAATTCTACTTGGTAAAGACACAGATGATACGGTCGTCGCGCTTTATCGAAAGGGTAAAGTATTCAGAATGTTTGATGTCCTGACGCTACCGCCCGGTCCGCCGCCGCCTTCGCAGACTTCTCGAAGGCTTGTTATGACATCTGGCAAACCGGTCGAAGAAGGCGAATATTTATTGATTTTGCGGGTCAACAGCCAACAGGCGCCGCAGAGTCCGTTGGTGAATTTAGTGTAATGAGCGGAAAAACCCAAACAAAAAAACACGTCGTTTTCGCGCCGAACTTGCGCGCCGATGACGAAGCGGCAAATTTCTGGATGCGGCAGGCGACAATTCGTTTGCGCCGCGAAATTTGCTGGTTGTGGCACGAACGCGGACTTGATGCTCAAAACACCGAACAGCTTCCGCCATTTACCGACAAACTTTCGGTCTCGCTTGATCTGACGCGTAATTGGACTGAAAAACAGGAATTTTTAAAAACCGAAACGACCGCTGCTTATTTAACTGATCAGCTTACTTCAAAACACACGGTTGAGAAAAATACGCGACACGGTTCGTTCAGTTGGTTGATTTCAGAATTGCAGCTTTCAGAGGTCGCGTGTCTCGCGCTCGGGCTCGCACTGACGACCGCGCTCGACGCAAATATGGGCAGCGTGATCGCCGCGTGCCTAAATGACCTGCAAAAAACTTACCCGAATTTAATGCTGATCCAGCGTTTGTGGGATCAGCCCGAAGAAGTTTTGAGTTTGGCGGATCCGATCCATCCGATTTTTGCCTACGGTTTGCTTCGGCAGCCGAATGCCGCGACTCGTTTTTACGCCGAAACCTTTTGGGAAAAACCTTTGACGGTACCCGCGTTGATTTCCCGGCAACTGCTTTTTCCGGAAGATCTCAAACCCTTCGGGCTTCGTGAAATCGACACTAATGAGCATGAGTTGACGGGCGTCGGGCGCATCGTCGCGCATCGCTTGAAGGAAGAAAAAGCCGTAAATTTACGGGTTGTTCCGCTTCAATCGCCGCCGGGCGCGAATCTCCGAGAAACCGTCGCG
>JBBQOA010000431.1:0-4536 GCA_038330465.1 Pyrinomonadales bacterium | reverse complement strand
TGTTTTGACAGCATCCGCCGTCAATTTTTTATTCGCGGCGTCCGCCCGTGTATTCGGCGCATTTAATTGAATCGTCGTCCGACCCTCGGTGTTCATTTGATCTAACAAACCGGCACCGCGAAATTTGAGATGAACCGCGTTCGGCGTAAACATCGAAACCTTTGAATAATCTTGCGCTTGCGACGGCGTTAAAACCGTGGTGCTGTTTCCGATGCCGTTTGCCGTCAGCAATTGCTGATTTTCATTAAAAGCCGCGTTCAATTCATTTGCCGAAACCTCCGTCACACGATCGGGCGAGGTTTGTTTCAGATACGAATTGCCTTTCGATGTCGCGTATCTTACTTTTTTATTCGGATATAATTCCGCCGACATTATATCGCCTTTTAAATACTCGCTGCCATTGTCGATCTCGGCGTTTCGGTTTAGAAAAATCCTGCCTTTTGATTGCTCATAGACCGCTTCTTCGGCTTTGATGTTGGTTGGCTGATCATCTTCGACAGTGACAATGTGAACGTTGTTTTTTAACTGGAAGCGGTCAATGTCCTTTTCGTAAAGCGCATAACCCGAATTGATTTTTGTCGGTTTCGCGTCATTGGTCGTCGTTTCGATCTCGACATTTTCAAACAATTCAACGCTTTTCAGTTCTTTTTCTATTTTGGCGACTGCTTTGCCGGCTTTCGTCCGCGTCCATTTGGAATTCGCGGCGGTCGGTTTTTGGTAAACCTCAACGTTCCCATTTAAATCGATTTGTTTGATTTCTTTATTGGCAAAACTGGCTGTCGCGTGATTCGATTTGATGTCGGTCGGCTGCGACATTTCCGAATTTTGTCCGTTTGGAATGATATTTATAAAGACATTATCGTCAAAAATGATCTTTTCGTTTATCTGGTCGATCAACGCGTAATTAGCCGTAATCTTCGCGCTTTGAATATTGCTTTTGGTCAATTCGTCGTCAGAATTCGCCGCAAAAGCATTGATCTCGACATCTTTCAGAAGTTCTAATTTCTTTTCTTTTATTTTGACAAGTGCGCCAAACGATTTTCCGCTGATATTCTCGCGTTCAAATTCGACCAATTCTTCCGCTTCAGCGGTTTCGGTTTCTTTTTTATAATAGATCTGTTCGGTTTTGACCTTCAAAGCATCGCGCGTTTCGATATTGACATTGCCCGCGAAATAAGCGGTAAAATTTTTATTTTCCGCCGGAATATAGATCGCTTTTTCCGAGGTTATCCGGTCAAAACTTTCTCCGGTTTCGTCAAAGACCTTTAAAAATACGTTTTCGAGTTCCTGATGATTATCGGAAAAGGTCGTTGCCTTATCGGCTTTGATATAAAACTTTTTGATATTTCCGTCAGTTTCGGTTCGCTCATAACCTTTAACTTCAGCAATCACATCTTTTGAAAGTTTTGCATCATCCGGCTTTAATCGAAACGGATCATTTTTTCTGCCCAGATAAAATCCGATGCCGATCGCAAAAATCGTCAGACACAAAGCAACGATCGCGCCGCCGCGAAAATACTTCGGCAAATTGGCGCGTTTCTGTAATTTTTGAATATTCGGGCTTTTTACGTCAGACACAAGCATTATCAATTGAATATTTCGACAAGTTTTCGATTTTGTTCCTTCAAACTAATTATCTGTTCTTAAATCTTCCACGACAAGTTGAAGCCGTGTATTTCCCTGCCAGGTATTTGCTTCGAGCGTGTAAGCCAATTCGATGCGTGTTTTGGGTTTAAGAGTTTGCTCTTTTGATTTTTCGACGCCGTCCCACCAAACCGCTTCGAACTGTTTTCCTTTTTGATCAGTAAGCTTTAATTTGAGATGTTTTTCTTTCATCACAAAGGGTTCGTCCTGTAATATCAGATCTTTGGTCACAAAGGTCGGTTTCGGATTTCCGGCGCCGAACGGTTCGAGCATTTTTAATTCTTCGACGATCGAAAGATCAAGCGTGCCGGATGAAACCGCCGCGTCGATCTTCAATTCGGGGATCAGATCTTCATCCGAGAGATTTTTGACGGCGTGTTCGTTGAGCATTTCGCGTAATCGGTCGATATTTTCAGCTTTTATCTTCATTCCGGCAGCCGCCGCGTGTCCGCCGAATTGTTCCATCAGTTCCCCGCACGAATCCAAACCATCGAGCAAATGATAATTGGCGATCGACCTCGCCGAGCCGTGACCGATGCCGTCCTCGATCGAAATTACGACCGAAGGACGATTGAGTTTATCGGTTATTCGTGATGCGGCGAGCCCGATCACGCCGCGATGCCAGCCCTCGCCTGCGACCACCGCGACGTGCGATGCGCGCGCGCTCCCACCGTTTTCGACATATTCCAAAAGCGCGAGCTGCGTGATTTCTAATTGAATTTTTTGGCGTTCGCGGTTTCGACTGTCCAGAACGGCGGCTAATTCCCGCGCCTTTTCAAAAGTTTCGGCTTCAAAAAGTTCGACGACGTGCCGCGCCACATCCATTCTGCCGGCGGCGTTGATTCGCGGCGCGATCCGAAAACCGATATGATAACTTGTCATTTCCGCGTTGCAATCGGAAACTTCCATCAGGGCTTTGAGCCCAAAATTATGTGCTTTCGGCAAATCTTGCAAGCCGATCCTGACGATCGCGCGATTTTCGCCGGTAAGTTTCATAATGTCGGCGATCGTCCCGATCGCAACGACCTTTAAAAATCCTTTGACGATGTTTTCTTTCCCTTTTTCTCTTAGCAAAGCGTGCGCGACCTTGAACGCGACGCCGACACCGGCAAGATTTTTGTCCGGATATTCGCAACCCGGCTGATTCGGATTAACGACCGAAAAAGCATTCGGCAATCCTTCGTCCTTCGTCAAATGATGATCGGTCACGATGACATCCATCCCGTTGCTTTGCGCCCAGGCGATCGGTTCAAACGCCGTACTTCCGCAATCAACGGTAATGACAAGCGAAAAACCGCGTTCCTTGGCTTTTTCAAGCGCCGGAATATTGAGCCCGTAACCTTCGGTAAATCGATTCGGGACATGAAAACCGGTTTCCGCGCCGAGAATTTCAAGGGCTTTTCGCAAGACGACCGTGCCGGTCGTGCCGTCAACGTCATAATCGCCCCAAATCAGTATTTTCTCCTTTGTTTCGATGGCTTTTAAGATTCGCGCGACCGATTTTTCCATATCTTTTAAAAGATTTGGTTCGTGCAGATCGGCGTAGGATGGATTTAGAAATTTATGGGCTTTTTCGGGTGTTTCAAACCCGCGCGTGATGAGCAGAGCGGCAATCAAAGGCGAAACTTTCAAGGCTTGTGAAAGTTTGATCACCTCTTCGCGGTCGTGTTTTTGAATTGTCCAACGCTTCATTTTTACAGGATCTAAATTTAAGCCCGAACAATTTTTAGATGTTCACCAGCGGACTCAAAACTCCTTGCCACAATAATATTAAAATAACCGTGCCGACAATCAAACGGTAAACAATAAAAATTGCCGTCGAATTTTTCTTCAAAAAGGCTAGTAAAAACCAGATCGAAAGATAACCGACGACGCCCGCGACAATTGTTCCAACCGTCAACGCGACAAAATCTTCGCTTGATAACATTTGTTTTTGAATCGCTTCTTTGAGTTCGAGCAAACCGCTTGCCGTAACCGCCGGAATCATCAGTAAAAAAGAAAACCGCGCCGCCGCTTCGCGTTTTTGTCCCGCGAAAAGTCCGCCCATAATGGTCGAACCCGAGCGGCTGGCACCGGGAATTAAAGCCAAAACCTGAGAAAAACCAACCGCTAAGGAATCAAATAAACCAAATTCCCGCATTTCTTTGCGCTGACTTCCGACAAGTTCGGCGATAGCCAGAAGAACGGCGATCACGATCATCATCGTCGCAATGATCCATAGATTTTTTGTCGCCGGTCCTTCGATGACCTTTTTAAAAAGTAATCCAAGCGTGCCGATCGGAATCGAACCGATAATTATCAACCATCCGAGCCACGCTTCTTCCGAAAGCCAAATCGGACGTACACCGTTTGTTCCAGAAAATCTCATCCGCTGTTTTTGCGTCAATAAATTCCAATGATCGCGAATAAAAGCTGCGGTAATACTTAAAATATCCGAGGCAAAATAAACAAACGCGGCGGCGAGCGTACCGAGCTGTATGACCGCGATCGTCGCGGTTATTTTTTCGGCATCTCCGTGATAAATTTCTGTCCAACGGCTTGCAAAAACCAGATGCGCGGTCGAAGAGATCGGGATAAATTCGGTCAGACCTTGAACGATACCGAGAATTATTGCTTGAATGATATCCATATTTGAAAATGAAAAACGGCAAACGGCGAACGATTGATAAAATGATAAATCAAAATAGCAATTTAACATTTCCCATTTAACATTAACAAATTACTCGCGGTATTTCGCGCCGCCCGCGATTTTATCGTAGAGCCACGCCGGAAAAAATTTTCCGAGCTTGACGAAATTTGCCAATTGCCACGGAAACGCGGCGAATTTTTTTCGGTTTTCGATGGCTTTCAGAAAAAGGGGTATCGCGTCTTCAAGTTCCATCACAAATGGTA
>JBBQOA010000430.1:0-4540 GCA_038330465.1 Pyrinomonadales bacterium | reverse complement strand
CCGATTCGGGCAAAAAGAGATACGATTGGCGAGCGCAAGATGTCCGCGAAATTATCGAAAACGCTTTGCGCGAATGTCAGCCGCTGATCGATGAAAAAGGTTTTACGGTTGAAAAAGATCTGGCGGAAAACCTGCCGCCGGTCAAAGCCGACGCGAATGCTTTGAGTCAGGCGATCCAGAATTTGATCTTTAATTCGCTGAAATATTCGAATGGTCAAAAATTTATCAAAATTTCGGCGCAAAACGGCGGCGGTAATGTAAAAATCGCCGTCGAAGACAAGGGAATCGGCATCGCGCCAAAGGATCTGAAACATATTTTCGAGCCGTTCTTTCGCGCCAAAGCGGTCGTTGACGAACAAATTCACGGCAACGGTTTGGGTTTGAGTCTGGTCAAAGAAACGATCGAAGCGCATGGCGGAAAAATCACGGCGGAAAGCGCGCCCGGCAAGGGCAGCAAATTTACGATATTGTTGCCGCCGAATGAAATTTAGGCGCGGATTAACGCCGCGCCGATTTTAATCGTTGGTTTATCTGCGAAATCTGCGTAAATCCGCGGCAAAATATTTTATGAAGATTTTACTTGTAGAAGACGAAGCCGGTTTGATCCTGACGCTGACCGACCGTTTGGAAGCGGAAGGTTTTGCGGTCAGATCGGCGGCAGACGGCGAGCGCGGGTTGCAGCTGGCGCTGACGGAAAATTTTGACCTGATCCTGCTCGACGTGATGCTGCCGAAGAAAAACGGTTACGATGTGTGCCGCGATCTGCGTCAGAAATCGATCGAGACGCCGATCTTGATGCTCACGGCAAAGGGCGAAACGATCGATAAAGTGCTTGGATTAAAACTCGGCGCGGATGATTATCTGACGAAACCTTTTGAAGTTATCGAACTGCTTGCGCGGATCGAAGCGCTTTTGCGGCGCGCGCCGAAAGCACCGACGAATTCGCCCGATTCTTTTAGTTTCGGCGATGTCGAGATCGATTTCAAACGCGCCGAAGTTTCAAAAAACGCGCAAACCGTCGAGCTTTCGGCGATGGAATTCAAACTTTTGCAATACTTGATCGAAAATCACGGCGCCGTTCATTCGCGCAATCAATTGCTCGACGAAGTTTGGGGCTACGACGCGATGCCTTCGACGCGGACGGTTGACGTGCATATTGCGTGGCTGCGGCAAAAGCTCGAAGACAATCCGAAATACCCGCAATTTATCCAAACCGTTCACGGCTTCGGTTACAAATTCAACATTTAGCTATAAACTGCGCGATTAAGTCGGAGCGTCGGCAGCTTTGCCCGCGCTCCGACTTAATGACAAACTACTTTTCCGATTTGCCGAAGTTTGAATTTGTCGCCGTTAAAGTCACATTTGTCGGCGCGGCATTAGCTGTGAAGATCAGCGGAGAAAATATTAAACCCTTGGAATTCGCATTCAAAGTATAGTTTCCGCCAAACGGAACATTGCTAAAGCTGAAATTGCCGAACGAATTTGATTTGGCATATCTGATGGCATTGCCCGCATCGGTCAAACTGACGATGGCGCCTTTTACTCCGTTGCCCGAAGCATCGAGAATTTTCCCAATGACAAGTATGTTTGCGTTCGCTGCCGAAACGGTCAACGAGTAATTGATGTGGGTTGAATTTACATTGTTCGTTACCAGAACAGTAGCATTAAAGGTTCCAAGTTGATTTGGAGTTCCCATCAGGATTGCGGAATTTCCGTTATTTGCAACTACAAGTCCGCCAAAATTTCCGCTGCTCGGTAAAAAAAGAAATCCGCTGAAATTGGTGGCAAACGGGAAATTATAAGATTGACTTAAAGTCGCGGTCGGCAAAATTGCAACATAATTAGTGTTATCTTCAAATGCGCCGATATCAACTGTCATATTTGCGGGACGCACTGCACCGCGTTGGTCAGTCGTGACGGCAATCGATGGATTGTCGGTCGGACAGCTTAAATCCGTGACGCAATTTTGTCCGGCGTCGAGTGCCGGTGAACTTCCGAGAAGCGCGTAGGAATTGCCAATACCGCCGTAAAAACCAAAAGGCGCGAGGATCGGATCAGTGTTTTGCAGATCCGTGCCCATCCAACCCGAACTTGTTCCGACGTTTCCGATTATGTTGTTGCCGAGCGAATTTGCGGCACCAGTAAAATCGGGCGAAGCTGCCGCGCCGTTGTTTCCGGCGATGATCGAATTGCGAATATTGACAGGATTTGCGCCGGATTTATGGATCGCACCGTTGTTGGTCGAAGTGTTTTGGGAAAAGGTCGAGTTTGTAATATTCAGAACCGCGCCGTTGAAATAGAGCGCGCCGCCCGAACCGCCGACCGAAGTATTGCCCGAAAAAGTCGAGTTGACGATATTGATCGTGCCGTTTGCCTGCATCGCACCGCCGCCGGTGCCGGTCGAATTACATGTGTTACCGTAGATAGATGAATTGTAAATATTTGTTGTATTTCCCGAAAAATTTTGTAATCCGCCGCCCGAACCGGTCGCCGAGTTGCCGAAGATCGCGGTGTTGTTGATCGTCAGCGTCGCGGTTCCGGCATTGTTGACGCCGCCGCCGTTGGCGGTCGCATTGCCCGTGATGACCAAACCGTTCAGCGTCAGCGTGCCGCCGCTGTTGTAAACGCCGCCGCCGCGCCCCGTCGAAACGGTGCTCGTACCGGTGCCGCCCGTCACGCGCAGATTGTTGATCAAAGCGACCGAGCCGGTATTATTCGTAAAAACACGGCTCGTATTGTTGCCGCTGACCGTTAGTTTGTCGGCGCCGGGACCGTTGATCGCGAGGGTTCCGTTATTTGTCATGATCAGATCCGTACCGCCCAAAATAATGGTTTGCGGCGTATTAAAAAGCGCGGAAAATTCGATCGTGTCGTTCTCGACCGACAAATTTGCGGCGGCGATCGCCTCGCGCAAACTGCAATCGCTATCACAGGTTCCGTCATTTGTATCGGCGATTTTGGTCACCGTAAATGTTGCCGCCACTGCCGACAAAGTAAAACAAAAAACAAGAAATATTCCTGCAAAAATACATTTGAATTTGGACATGCTCTTCCTCCCTTAAAATTTTTAATTGTAAAGCTTGAAAATCAATTTTAGGCGTAAATATTAATAAAATGCAATGTTTTCGCGTTTGAAAAAACCGCTGAAAGTTCGGAATCGGTTGCAAATTTGGGCTTTTAATGTTTACATTAAGGCAAATTTCCAACAAACAACGGTCCATAATCCAGTTGATGGATTCAACATTTAATTAAATAGGAGAGAAGAGAAAATGAAAATTAAATTTGGTTCTTTATTGCTTGTCGGTGTATTTGTCTTAACCAGTTTGACGGTTTTCGGCAGTGATGCAGCGGTCAATAAAACGATCGTTCCGGCGGCAGTGACCGCCGAGTCAAATGCGCTGTGGCGTGCTTACAACTACAATATGGAATACTGCTCGGTTGATCTCGACAACCCGAACAGTAATTTGAATGTCCGCACATGGGCAGGAAAAGTGATCGGCAAACTTTCCCACGGCACCCGCGTTTGGGTCAACGAATATTCAGGCGAATGGGCGCGCGTCAGCGTTAAACGCGGCAGAAAATGGGTTGCCGTCGGTTGGGTGGACAGCAATTACCTTGTTTGCTAGGTTTGTTTTTTATAATAAATTGATTCAAAGGCTGGAGAAATCTATTTCTCCAGCCTTTTTTAATTGTCATTGGGCTGTAAAATCAAGATTAGCCAAATTGTCGCTGATGCTCAAGACCTGCGGCGTAAACTGATATTGTTTTGCTGAAACACTGAAGGTATAAGTTTCGCCGGAATTAACACCGTCAAATTTGTAATAGCCGAACGTTGTCGATTTAGCCGTGCGGATCGTGCCGTTTGAATCGGTCATCTGGACGATTGCGCGCGAAATCGGATTGCCGAAAGAATCCAAAACTCTTCCGGAAACCGAAACATTAGCGGCAGTCGGACCACTTTCGGCGTTCACCCGTGAGCCGCCGTCGGTCGATCCTTGCACCGACCAGACCGCACCGCCGCGCGGGAGTGCTTCGAATGCGATGGTCATTGCGAAATCGCCGGTTTGCTGGATCCCGAAGAGGAATCCGAGATCAATGCTCGCACCATTGGCGAGCGGGGTTCCAAGCGTTACCGTTCCCGAACTCATCGTCGAGTTCCAACCGCCGCCATTTGGTTGTGAAGGTGGTTGCTCAAGCGTGGTGCCGAAAACCGTAATATTGCTGGTGCCGACTCCGCAGGGCGGGCGATCGACATTGACCACGACGTCGCCGGATGTGATCGGTCGTAAATCCGCATTAGTAGGAATTGCCGGAAAAGTCGTCAGTTTAATAATGCGAAAACGCAGGCGCGTCATCGCCACACCGCTGTTATTGGTAAATGTCCGGTTCAATTTCAGCGTTCCGAAGGTGCTGTTGTTTCCCGGATTGGAAGTAAAATCGCGGACTTTATTCGGCGCGGTCCCAAGCGAGAAGCAGGAATCGAGTAGGGAGCGAATTGGTTGAGCGATCGCCGAAATCGGTGAACTCAAATTTTCAGGTC
>JBBQOA010000429.1:0-4557 GCA_038330465.1 Pyrinomonadales bacterium | reverse complement strand
CAGTTTTGGAACATTTGCCCTGTCAGACGCGCACGGGTCAATTCCAACGCTGAGTTTTTCCGACACTCTTTCAATAAAGCGCCGTTTGCATTATATTCGTGCCGGTCTTGAAATTCGCTATTACGGAAACAATGTTACCGTGCCGATCCAAACACGCGGCAACATCATTTTTCAGAGTTTCAATAACTTTCTGTCCGGTAAAACTCAATCGGCGGCTCTCGCCAACGGCATTACCGACCGTTCGGCACGCACCAGTGACTACAATTTTTTCGAGCAAAAGGATTGGAAATTTTCACCCAAACTCAACCTCAATCTCGGCTTGCGCTACGAATTAGACTTGCCGCCCTACGACACGCGCGGACGCCTTGCGACATTTGATCCTTCGCTCTATCGTCCGCCTCTGACGGTGAGCGGGTTGCCGATTGATATTGTGGATAGCGGTGCAGGTACAATTTATTTCGGCGTAAACGGCGGAGGTCGTCCGAACTTTGCGCCCCGCGCGACGGTTGCCACCGCGACAACTAACATACCATTCGGCTATTATTTCAATCCGGCTGCCTTTCCGCGTCCGATCGTTTTGTCCGGTCAAATAATTCCGAGTTCCAACGGCACGGCAATCGCCAACGCGCCGGGAACAGATTTCGGCAGTGTCGGACGCAATATTTTACGTGGACCTGATCAGTTCAATATGGATTTTTCCGTCAGTAAACATTTTCGTTTTGATGAAGCAAAAAATGTTGAAATTCGCGCCGAAATTTTCAATCTCTTCAACGATGTTAACTTTGCCAATCCGATCAGTAATCTGAACGCCGACAGCGATTTCGGTCGCATCATCTCGACGAGCAACAACCCACGTCTTATGCAACTGGCATTTAAATTTAATATTTAGGGAAAATAATTCAGTCATTTGTATTTTTCACCAACAAAAAAACGAAGCAAAAGCATAACGAAATTGACCATTCTCGAAAGCGTTGACGAGACCGGAAAATGTGGAATTAAGGCGACCCCTGCCTAACTCTCCTCATGGTCCTGAATACGTCCATCAAAATACTGCAATCATCACTGACCGATAATAAAATTACATGCTGATGAATCTTGTTCAGTGGGTAAACACACAGCTAATTTAAAAATTTCATTTTTTCTGGCAAATCGGTTTCAAATACCAACTGCCGGTTTCCGTTCGGATGCCAAAAAATAAGCCGAAAAGCATGCAGACAAAGACGCGAAAATTCGCGTCCGCCGTATTTTATGTCGCCCAAAATCGGATGTCCGTAATGGGCGAGATGAATTCGTAATTGATTGGTTCTGCCCGTCACGGGTTCGAGTTCGAGCAAGGTTTTGTCAATAAATCTTTGACTGACCCAAAATTTTGTGACCGAATGTTTGCCGTCCGCTTTGATATTCCACAGACGATCTTCGGCAAAGCGTCCAATCGGCGCTTCGATCGTGCCCGAATCCGCTTTGACAATTCCTTCGACCAGCGCGAAGTATCTTTTTTCGACCATCTTCCGCTGAAAATGACCGGACAAAATTCTGTGCGAGCGGGCATTTTTTGCGACGACGATCAAACCCGAAGTATCTTTATCAAGCCGGTGAACAAGTCCGGCGCGCCGGAAATCTTCGTTCACATTTTTTGAAATATTCAGGTGATGCGCAAGCGCGTTGAGCAAAGTTCCCGAGCGCACGCCGACGGTCGGATGAACAAGCATTCCCGACGGCTTGTCGGCAACCAGAAACTCTTCGTCTTCAAAGATAATTTTGAGCGGAATTGGTTCGGGTTGGAGCGAAGTCTGTCTTGCCGTGTCAACCTCGACTTCGATAAAATCGTTTATTTGCAGTAAATAGCCGCGATTCTCCAAGCGCCCGTTGATTTCGCATTTTTCGTCGCGGACGAGTTCGCGCAGATAAAGCCGGCTTTGATGTGGAAACTCGGCGAACAAAAAATCGTCGAGCCGTTTTTTATGATCTTTGGGTTTAACTTGAATTTCAAATTTTTCAGGCACATATAGATTTTAGCCGAAAAAAGCCAAAGACGCAGTTCTTTGGAGAAAACTGCGCCTTTTTTCCGATGGCAGCGCGAGAGACATTGTTTTGAAGTCCGCATTCCAATGGCAATCTTCCCCAATTTCGCGTGTCGAAGTGCGGACTTCAAATCTTTTCAAAAATCTTTTTTTTTAACCTTCGACCAGATTCACGGGCAAAATTTCAGTTTGATCGATTTCTTTCAAAAGCGCGGTATTTCCGCCCGAAAGATGAATTAGTTCGCCTTCAAAAACATAAGCTGTTTCGCCGTGCTGCGTGGCGTCAAGACCGGTTGTTTCTTCCGATTCGCTGACGCGCAAACCGATCACCAGATCGACGAATTTTAAGATAACGAGCGTTCCGACCACCGCCAGAGCGATCGAAATTCCGATGCCGACGAGTTGATTGACGATTTGCATCGCGTTGCCGTCGATCAAACCGACCGGCAATGTATTTTCGCCGCCATCCTTGAAAATCGGATTGATCGCGCGGGTCGCTAAAACTCCGGTCATGATCGCGCCGAAAATTCCGCCGATGCCGTGAATCCCGAAAACATCGAGTGTATCATCATAGCCGAAGCGTTTTTTGACTTCGCAAACCATTGTGTAACAGACCGCTCCGGCGACCACTCCGATCAAGACCGCCGAGATCGGCGAGACAAAACCGGCGGCAGGCGTGATGCAGACCAAACCCGCGACGGCGCCCGAGATCGCGCCGATCATCGTCGGTTTGCCGTGTCTGAGCCATTCGATCAATGTCCATGTCAGCATCGCGGTCGCGGCGGCAAAATGCGTCGTGACAAAAGCGTTGGTCGCCAGAGCGCTTGCCGACAAAGCGCTTCCGGCGTTAAATCCGAACCATCCGAACCACAATAGCCCGGCGCCGATTAAACTCAAAACTGTGTTGTGCGGCGCAGTCGGTTCGTTTTTGTAGTCGATCCGTTTGCCGAGATAAAGCGCGCAAACAAGTGCCGAAACGCCCGATGAAATATGCACGACGGTACCGCCCGCAAAATCAAGCGCCGGGATCGAACCGCCCAAAACCGCGTTCAAAAAACCGCCGTTGCCCCAAACCATATGTGCCAACGGGAAATATACGACCAGTGTCCAGAGCGTTGTAAAAGCAACCTTTGCCGGGAATTTGATACGTTCGGCAAAAGCGCCCGTGATCAGCGCCGGCGTGATGATCGCGAACATCAGCTGGAAGATCATAAACGTCTGCTGCGGCAGCGTCGTCGAATAATCGGCGTTCGGTTCTGCGCCGACGCCGCGCAAAAATGCAAAATTCAGCCCGCCGATAAATGAATTGCCTTCAGAAAATACCAAACTATATCCGACAAATGCCCACAAAAGCGTGACGATGCCGATCGAGATCAAACTTTTGAGCATCGTCGAAAGCACGTTTTTCTGACGAACCAAACCGCCATAAAAAAGCGCGAGCCCCGGCACGGTCATCAGCAAAACCAACGCCGAACATAATAAAACCCAAGCATTGTCGGCACTCGCCTGCGCGGTCGCGGCGTTTGTTTCGAGTCTGGCGATGCGTTCGCTCAATTCTTCCGCCAGCGAAATTGCCGGCAACGAGAAAATAAAAATTATTATTACAGATAATTTTGCGGATAAATTTTTCAACATTTTTAATATATCGGGGTGGTCTTTTTAGACTTTTAGGAACCTGCAAGCATCGTTCCACGAAAACAAAAAGTTATCAAAGTCTTTACATTTATTACCTATTGTTAGTAAATACAGATTTTTCCAAGACAGGTGATTAGCGAAAAACTTACAAAATTGTCAGAAAAAGCAATAACGGCTTACAAAATTGTCGGATGAATCATTAATCGTATATTGTCTAGTATTTATCGAATAAAGTTGTTATTATGAGAAAGCTTTTTTGTAACTGGTCTGACAATTTTGTAGGAAATGGACAATAACCGATTAATTATAATTCAATCCGTCATTCAAATCTTGAATGATTCACAGATCCCGAAATCCAGTCTTTCGAGCGTTCTGGAAATTCTTGCCGAAAAATGCCAGATTACGCGAAGTTTTTTGCTGGTTCATCAGGATGAAACGGATAAATTAAGCCCGATCGCCGTCAACGGTTTGGACGTCGCCGATTTTCGGCGGTTGGTTAATAAGGCGGAAAAAAGTTTGTTCCGGACAGTTTATGAAAGCGGAAAACCGGTCATTGTTCCGCGTTTGAGCTTGGAACCGACCCTGAATTTTCTTCAAAAGTTAGAATCGGAAACGAGTTTGATCGCTTTGCCGATTTATTTGGAAAGCAATGTTCTCGGCGTTTTCGCAGCGGAATTTTTCTATCGGGAAAAAGCGGATTTCGAACAAAGTAAGCTTTTTTTAACAGTCGTCGCGTCGCTGATCGCGCAGGCTTTTAAGGTCGAAAACGCGATTTCCGCCGAAAAACAAAAATTAGCCGACGAAAATTCGCATCTCCGTCAGGAACTCAAGGAAAAATACGATTTTTCGCAAATAATCGGGAATTCCAGTCCGATGCGGCATATTTACGATCAGGTTTCGC
>JBBQOA010000428.1:0-4560 GCA_038330465.1 Pyrinomonadales bacterium | reverse complement strand
GCTCGCCAATGATCTGACGCTCGCCGGCTGGACAAAAGCCGTCGCCGCGATTCAGAACAACAGCGAAAAATTGTCGGACGACGATGTCAATATAATCTTGGAAGACGCTTATGTGCCGCGTTATCGTTTGCAGAATCCGAGTTTGCGGAATTGGTTCGGCGAAACCGATTCGTGGTGGTTCGATAATGTCCGTCAGAATATCGAACGGCTGCCGTCGCCGATCGGCAAAGCGATCGCCCTCGGCAACGCGCTCAATGTCGGCGATTATGTTTTATCTTTTGCCGCCGAGACGCTCGAGCTTCGCCAACCGCTTTCAACGGTTTTCCGAAGACTGTTGAGCGCCTTGCACGAACCGGTCAACAACGGTCAAAACAACATCTGCTCAAATAAAAACGCCTACGAATTCATCGCCGAAAATTTTTCGTCCGACCTGATGTTTCTGCGCCTGCCGCGCGCGCATAATCTGGCGCAGCGAAAATATCTCGGCTGGACGGCGTGGCGCGAAGAATTCCTGCGCGGCGGCGATGATTTTTGGAACGATCTGGAAATCCGGCAAGCGAGTCGTCTCGGAACGCTGATCGAAACAAAATCGCAATATTTACGGCTTTTGGAAGAAATGCTGCGGACGGCTTCGCATATCAAATCGTGGGCGATCGCCCATATCGAAGACGGTTTTATCGCGACCCAGGATATTGTCGAAACCGTCGGACGCGTGCGCCGCGTTGACACGATCTACACCAAAGATTTTTCGGAATTGACTGGAACAAAAGCCGTCATCATCACGGCTTGAGTTCCGGATTTGAGGTTTAAGGTTTCAAGTTTGAGGTTCGAGCTTCGAACTTGGAACCTCCGATTTGGGACTTCTCAAAAACCACACAATGCCCGCGCTTGCCGACAAGATCCCCGAAATGATCGTCAGCGTCTGCGGCGAAATGCCGTAGATCGCAAGACTCGCCAGATAAGTTGAAAGTCCGAAAACCGTCATTTCCGCGCCTCTGTCCAAAGTCGAGATCCGTCCGCGAATATAATCGGGCAGGCTGCGCTGAAACATCGTTTCCTGCACCGCATATTCGATGCCGACGATCGCCCGCGACACAAAGCAAAAGACCGCGAACAGCCAGAGACTCGGCATCAAGCCGCCGACCGAAAACAAAATTCCGTGAATAACAAGCGTCCAGCCGATAAACGAACTGTGACTTTGGCGGCTTTCGAGAATTGCCGAAACGCGGTGCGCGAACATCATCCCGAGAAAAAGCCCGAGACCGCTCGCGAACCATAACATTCCGACCGCGAGATCGGGATTCAAACTTTCTTTCCCGGCGAAAAACACGCCGCCCATTCGTTCGAAAACGACATTGATCGCGCCGCCGCCCGTCGCCCAGATAACGTTCATGATTAGGATCGTCAGCGCGAAATGATTCTGCGTCGTATAGCGAAAACCTTCTTTTAATTCGGTCAAAAAAGATTCGCGCGCGGCTTTGTTCTTCATCCTTTCGGCGGTTTCATCATCGCGCATCGCTTCTTCGGGAATCAGCCAGACGGAGAATGCCGAGACCGCAAACGACGCGGCATTGATCACAAACGCGACCTGATAGCCGAACGCATACGCCGCCAAACCGCCGAGCGCCGAACCGAACGCCATCAGCAAAAAGCGCGTCGAAAACATCAGCGCGGTGCCCGCGAGAAGTCCGTCCTTGCCCGTCATATTCGGCGTTGCGGCATTTTTCGCGCCTTCGAAAAACGCGCCGAAAACTGACAGCAAAGCGGTTGCCGTATAAGCGACCCACAGATCTTCGACGCTCGTCACCAGCAAAAAAGCAAGCGCGATCGCGACGCGGATCAGATCCGACGCGATCATCACCCGGCGCCGCGAAAAACGGTCAACGAAAGTTCCGGCGATCGGCGAAAAGAGCGCGAAGGGCAAGAGCCGCGCGACAAGCAGAATTCCCGCCGCCATCGGCGAGGCTTCCGAGACGACACGCACCAAACCGAGTCCGGCGATAAAATTGAACCAATTCCCCGTTTCGGAAACGAATTGTCCCCACAAAAGATTGCGGAAATTGCGGTTGTTTTTTAATAATTCCCCGTATGTTAAATTCATAACATTTTGTTTTTCGGTTTTTGGTTTTCAAATCCAAAATCCAAAATCTAAATTCTAAAATCAAAAAAGCCGTCAGGTTCGAACCCTGACGGCTTTGACCTTTCAAAAAATTAATATTTTCAAGTTTTCGTAAAATCGAGCGCACGCGGCGTCGAAAGCATCAAGCGGATTTTTTTACCAACGCACGGCAAAACCGTTTGGTTTCGTTGCGGCTGTGAAATTTTTGAAAATTCGTGTTTCATCATAAAATCTTGCATTTTCGCCTGAGCGAGTTTTTATACTACAACTTTATTTGAAAATCGGTCAAGAAAAAAAATTTCTACTTCAAATCTTAGGGCTTATTCAAAGTAGAAATAGATTTAACCGAGTGACAAATTATCAGCTATCAGTTATCAGTTATTCCGACAGTAAAATCGGTAACTTTTCGGAATAACTGATAACTGATAGCTGACAGTTGATAGTTGAATTTTCTGAAAACTCTACTTTGACTATGCCCTACTTCAAATCCATCTTTTCGACGAGTTTTTTAAAGCGCGGGTCGTCGCGGACAAAATCGTAGCGGGCAACATATTTGATTTGCCAGAGCGTTGCATCGTGTTCCGCTTCGGCTTTTTCCAGCCAGTCGAGCGTTGGCGCGCGCTCTTTCAAAACGGCGGCGAGAAAGGCGATTTGAATGACTGGAACGAATCGGCTTTTTCTGGTTTTCAGCATTTCCTCAAACCAAATTTGATACGCGGCTTTTTCGCCGTCATTTTGATTAACGGCGGCAAGCCGTCCGGCAAGTTCGGTTTCGCCTTCGAGTTTGAGGGCAAGCAGATGTTCCGCGAAGGCTTTTTGCGAGTCGCCGCTGGCTTCGTAGCTTGCGCCCAAAAACCAGTGCGGAATCGAAATTTCGGGATTTTCCGCGACGGTTTTGTTTAATTGTTCGATCGCCGCCGGATAATCTCGCCGGCAAAGATAAACCAAGCCGATGTCAGCTTTGGCAAACGATGAGATCGGGTTGAGTTCGAGTGATTTTTCAAATTTGACCAGCGCATCGTCAAATCTTCCCAAGAATGTCAGAAAATAACCGTATCGCAAAAAAGCATCGGCGTTGTTCGGGTTCAGTTCGATCGATTTTTGATACGATTGCTCGGCTTTGGCGCCGTCTTTTTCATATAAAAACGCAAGCTGCGCCGCCGTCAGATGAGCTTGCGAAATATTCGGATTGAGCTCCATCGCGCGGCTCAGATTCTGTTTGACTTTCGGAATCACTTCATCTGCCGAACGCAAGCTGAAATTGTATAAAATCAAATAAGAATCGGCGATTCCGGCGTAAGGTTCGGCAAATGCGGCGTCGAGCGCGATTGCCTGCTCGTAAAATTCGATGCTGCGCGTCAAACCTTGCCCGGTGTTCTGGCTTTGATAAAATCGACCGCGCAGGTATTTTTCAAAGGCTTCGGCGTTTTCGGTCGGACGCGCCGCGAGCACGGCAAACTCCGATTTATTGAGTTCGAAGGCGAGCGTTTTCGTGATCTTATTGGAAAGCGCATCTTGCAGAGCGAAAATTTCGCTCGTCGGCTGATCGAAATTTTCCGCCCAGAGCTGTTCGCCGTCGGCGGTTTTGAGCAGCCGCGCATTGATTCTGATGCGTCCTTCCGATTGCTGAATCGTTCCTTCGAGAACTGCATCGACATTCAATTTCCTGCCGATTTCGAGCGCGTCCGCGTTCGCGTCAACAAATTTGGCGACCGCGCTCGTCGGGCGCACCGAAATAGTTCGCAAGCTCCCGATCTTCGTGATCAAAGCGTCCGCCAAACCCAAACCCAAAGCCCGATTATTTTCTTCCGCCATCAGTGATCGCAGCGGCAAAACCGCGATCGAATTGATTTTTGCCTTCCCCGACCGTTCAAGCCAAAACCAAATTCCGGCGGCGACCAACAAAACGATCAAACCGAAGGCGGTCAGGCGCGCGGCGGAAAAAAACTTTTTTTTGGCGGGCGGCAGCGCGAGCGGCGCGTCTTCGATTTCATTTTCGACGCGAACGGTCAGGCGTTTGATCGTCCGTTTTTCGAAGATCGTTTCCTCAAGCGGCTCAACGAGCTGATTGACCTCCGCCGAAAAACGATAGCCGTGTTTCGGCAAAGTTTCGATAAATTTTTCCCCGTTGGCATTAAAAATTTTCCGCAGTTGCGAAATTTGTTTTGCCAGATTGCTTTCTTCGACAAACGCATCTTGCCAGATCGCCGTCATCATTTCTTCTTTCGTCAGAGCCTTGCCGTTGTTTTCGACGAGCAGAATAAGCGTCTCGAATTCCTTTGCCGGCAGATGGAGCGGCGTGCCGTCCGCAAACAAAGTTTTCTCTTGCGGGTCAAGCACAAACTTTCCGAATTCATAGACAAATCTTTTACTTTCAGCCGTTTCCATCAAGGTCAAAAATAAGTCAAAAAAAAATCAAAAAAACCCCAAAAAAACCGCAA
>JBBQOA010000427.1:0-4563 GCA_038330465.1 Pyrinomonadales bacterium | reverse complement strand
AAGAGGCAGTCGGCGGGTTCTATCTCGAAGCCGATTTGTTCGCGCAGTTGTTCCGCCGCCCCCGTAAGTTTTGCCCCACGTTCCGCGTCTTCACTCTCGGCGGCAAGTGCGGCAAAGCCGTCCAGTGAATAAGCGATGATGATTTTGTGTTCCAACTCCTGAGCCATTGCCAGGGCTTCCGCGAAGTGCGAGCCCGCTGCCGCAAAATCGCCTTTGTTGAAGGCTACCGCTCCTAGATTGTTAAGGCTGTAACACACACCTTGTTTATTGCCAAGCTGTCTGAAAATATTTATAGATTCCTCGAAAAACGGGCGTGCCGCCGTGTTGTCGCCTTCCATCCGGGCTAATTCTCCCAGAAGGTTAAGCGAGGAAGCGATTCCATACCTGTAGTCGAGCTGGCGGCTGATTGCCAACGCCTCTTCAATGAACTTTCGCGCCGCCGTGAAATCCCCTTGCTGAATTGCCACTGTTCCCAAGCCCCTGCTCGATTGCGAGATTTGCCGCAAATCATTCGATGCTCTGCCCTCAGCCAAGCCTTCTTCATACGCTTTGCGCGCCGCTTCATAATCGCCCTGAAGTCGTGCTGTCTGACCAAGCCCAAAGAGTAGTTCGAAACGCACGGCGGTCGGAATAGCAAGTTTGCCACGCTCTAACGCCGCTTTCAACCACTGGCACCCTTCCGTCAGATGACTGTGACAAGTCCATAATAAACGTATCGCCGCCGCCAGACGCGCCGCCATTGCCGCGTTATTTTCCAATGACCATCGAAGCGCGTCTCGCAAATTGTCGTGTTCCTCTTCCAGAAGGTTGAGCCACTCTACCGCTTGCTCGCCCGAAAGATGCGGCTCGGCTGCTTCTCCGAGTGCGAGAAAATAATCGGCGTGACGGCGACGCACCGTTTCCGCTTCATTGTTTTTCTCTAAGGATTCCCGGGCGTATTCGCGCACAGTTTCCAACATCCGAAAGCGAATCTCGCCGCCGGCTTGTTCCTTTGCAACCAGAAGGCTTTTATCAACTAAGGATGTTATTATGTCAAGAACCTCAAGCATTTCTTCGTCCGCGTCATAATCGGCGCAGACCGCTTCGACCGCTTCGAACGTTGTGCCGCCCGCAAAGACAGATATACGGCGGAACAAGCTTTTTTCATTTTCGTCCAATAAATCGTAGCTCCATTCGATTGCGCCGCGCATCGTTTGCTGTCGCGCGGGTAAATCTCGCGCGCCGCCGGTTAAGAGTTTCAAACGATTTTCGAGTTTAGTTAGAATCATTTGCGGCGAAAGAATCTTAATCCTTGCGGCGGCAAGTTCGATTGCCAGCGGCAATCCGTCAAGACGAGCGCAAATCTCGGCGACGCTTTTTGCGTTTTCTTCGGTTAAGGTAAAGTTAGCTTTGGCATTCTGTGCTCTTTCGATAAATAGTTTGACGGCTTCGTAATTTGATAATTCTTCCAGCGAAACTTGCGAAACGTCTGCCGGAAGGGAAAGCGGCGGCACGGCAAACGCTTTTTCCGAGCTTAAATGTAAAAGCGTGCGGCTGGTGATTAGGATTTTAAGTTTTGTAGAAACAGAAAGCAGTTCCGGGATTTGCGTAGCGGCGTCCGTAACCTGCTCGAAGTTATCAACGATAATCAGCATCCTTTTCTCACGCAAATAATCTTTCAATACTTCAAGAATCAGTTTGCCGCCTGTTTCTTTGACTCCCAAAGGCAGAGCAATGGTTGGAATAACCAGTTCAGGATTAGTAATCGCCGCCAGTTCCACAAAAAACACTCCGTCCGTAAATTCTTTTAACAACTCTCCGGCGACAGCCCGAGCAATCGTTGTTTTGCCAGTTCCGCCGATTCCCGTCATTGTCAGAAGATTCACATTTGTTTGCCCCAACAATGCAATGATTTCAGCGATTTGCTTTTCGCGCCCGATGATTGGCAAAGGATTTTCCGAGAGGTTATTGGGAGCAGACAGCGGAGTTTCTTCAACAATTTCTGATTTGATGATTTGTGTTCGGTCTTCTGCTTGGTTAATTGGCGCCAGACTTCGCTCCAGCTTATCTTTGAATTGCAGCTCATCTTTAATTTCTTTCAGATCAACGAGCAAATCTTTTGCCGTTTGATAACGCTCGTCACGATTTTTTTTGAGCATTTTGTTGATTATCTTCTCAACTTCGGACGGAACGATAATTAACTGACCAATCGGGATAGGCTCTTTGTGCAAAACTTTTCCGATCACATCCATTACATTCTCACCATCAAACGGCTGCTTTTGGGTGAGCATTTCATACAAGACAACGCCGAGGCTGAAAACGTCTGAACGCGAATCAATCGCTTTACCTTGTGCCTGTTCGGGCGACATATAAGCAGCCGTTCCGATTATCATCCCCGCAATGGTTTCTGCCTTGATCGCGGTTACGGCTTCCGCTTCAATTGACTGATCTTTTTTCTCAATCCATTTGGCAATGCCGAAATCGAGAATCTTTACTAATCCATCAGGGCGAATCATTATATTTTCTGGTTTGATGTCGCGATGCACGATGTTAACCGAATGTGCGGCTTGAAGTGCTGACGCAATCTGAATACCAGCTTCCAAGACATCATCAATGGAAAGGGATTTTGCCTTCAAACGCTCACGAATTGTTTCGCCTTCGATGTATTCTGTCACAATAAAATGCGTGTCGTCAGTTTCGCCGATTTCGTGAATGGTGATGATGTTTGGATGATTTAAGACGGAAGTAGCCTTTGCTTCGCTTTCAAAGCGGCGCATTCTTTCAGCATCGGTGGCAAAATCGGAAGGCAATATTTTCAACGCGACGCGGCGACCGAGTCTGCTATCTTCTGCTAGAAAGACCTCCCCCATTCCACCCGCACCAATGGCAGAAAGAATTTTATAACGTCCGATTTGTTGTCCGTTTTCGATCATATGAGGAGGTAGGCAAATTCTAGCATTATTTGTTTTTTTAGGAAAAGTTCATTTTATTGGAAGTTGTTTTTGTTTTAAGATTTTTCTACCAAAAAAAAGTGTGTCAAAAACGTCTGGGATACTGTTGTCGAATTCAAAATCGTCAATAAAAAGTTAAAATGCATCTACGAATTTCCGGCAATTTTATTGAGTTAATTTTATCCAAAATGAATTGGGCAACAGTATCGGGTCATTTTCGAGACAAGTTTTATTATTTCATAAGTCGGCGTTTTTGAAACGGACATTAATTTGCCCCTTTCAAAATGTAATTGTTCTCTTGTAGGGTATAGCATGACAGAATCTCATTCTCATCGAACAGATTTACCTCCACGCCCTTTAACACTTTTAATATACTGATTTTTTTTGTTTCCGTCAGTTTACCGTCAATTTCTGTGCTCATTGTTTCATAGCCAAATTCGGTTAATTTATCATCGCAACCCGGCTTTCGCAGAACCTTCAACTCATACCGTTTGGAATGGTCGAAAAACTCTCTTTTCAGGTAATTATCTTGTTTGAAAAACTCATAGACTATTCTGATCGGGCGGCGATTTATTGACTGTTCGCTCTTTCCTTCAGGTAGAAATAAAAAACTTTGATATTTAGGGCTCCAAGCGCCGAAAGTGAGGCTGTTAATTGACGCGACGACGCGCCCCGTCAGTTTAACGGCTTTCTTCGACTTACTATCGGTCTGCGTTTGGGCTCTCGAAATCGAGGTTGGAAAAGCCAAAGCAGCAAACACCAAGAATTGGAGTATAAGTTTTTTTCCTTGCATATTTATCTCTGCTTAAATTTGACCGTGTCAAAAAGGGTGGTTTTTGAGACTGTTTAACGTCCAAGCGGTGAGCTTCGGCATTATTTTGTTTTACCGGCAATCTTTTCGAGCAGTTCGATGATCCGCTGATTTTGCAGCATGAGAACCATTTGCATTTTTGCCGATGATTCGTCGGCAGCCTGAGAAACTTGCATGGTAGATTTTGCACCGGCGCGGTTTTTTTGATAGTCGCTTAAAATTTTTGCGAAAAGCAATTGCGTTCCGATCTCATCACTCAACATTTCTTTGTATAAATTATTGAGTTCCTGAGCATAATCTTTGCCGTCACAGTCGGGATGCGAAATGATTTGCGGCTGACTGCAAAATTCAAGTTTTGTTTCTTTTTCGATAACGGCAAGATAATTTGCGATTTGTTTTGCTTTATTCGAGATCGTTTTATCTTCGACGGGTGGTTTAGGTTTTGTTTGTGCCGCCGCAAAGCCGCAAAATAAACAGAGAAATATAACTAAAATCTAAGTACAGGACAAAAAGTAATTGATATTTGAAAAATAAGGAGCATTGAGTTGAAATCTACTTGATTCGAATCTTGCAAATTTGAAAAAGGAGAACTTCAACCCAATGGATATTTACTCGCTAGAGCAAATACTAGCTCAAAATTTATCGTGGAATCGTGCGCGAATCAAGTTTCTGGCGCGTTTTTTGGTGGCTTTGTTTCAAGTCCAGACCGTCAATCTGGCGAAGATCGCCTGTGTTTTTTCGGGACGTGCGAAGATCGCTTCCAATTATAAGAAGCTGCAAAGATTCCTGCGTTTTTTCGATTTCTCAAGTGGAAATGGTACG
>JBBQOA010000426.1:0-4579 GCA_038330465.1 Pyrinomonadales bacterium | reverse complement strand
AAGACGAAGAAATACTTGAAAAACACAAGGTTTGGGAAAGCGATTTTCTGAGCGGCGAATTTGGAAAAAAGCTCGACCTGAAAACAGAAAAAGTGACCGTCAAAGATCTCAAGACGTTGTTTTGGGGTTATCAGCGACCGGCTGCAAATTCTGATTATGACCGCGATTATATGCTGACCACCGTGGTCGGGAAAAATGTTCTGGCACTGCTCGTTTCACTTTCTGTCGGGGATAAATTAAGTGATTATCAAAAGTTTCTGGTCGAGACGATGGCAACACTGAAGATCAGTGACAAACCTTTCGATGTTCTGAAATTGACCGAAGAAATTCTTAAAAGTACCGAAAAAAGAAGCTGAACAGCCAACCATGAAAAAAAGTTTTAGTTGGCAAAAGGGCATCTTTTTTCTTTTCATCATTGCTTGCCTGACGCCGTTTGTTTCGCCGCCGATCGCGCTCGCGTTGGGTTTGGTTTTGGCGTTGACGATCGGCAATCCGTTTGCGCGGAAGATCGGCAAACCGACGCGGTTTCTGCTGCAGTCAAGCGTCGTCCTGCTCGGTTTCGGAATGAATCTGACGAGCGTCGTCAAGGCGGGAAAAGAAGGCATTCTCTTGACGATCGCGACGATCTTCGGGACATTGATCCTCGGCTGGCTGGTCGGCAAAATATTAAAGGTCAATGAAAAAACTTCCGCCCTGATTTCGGCGGGAACGGCGATCTGCGGCGGCAGCGCGATCGCCGCAATCGCGCCCGTGATCGATGCCGACGCGGAAGAAATTTCCGTATCGCTGGCAACGATCTTTATTCTCAATTCGATCGCGCTCGTCGTTTTTCCGCTGATCGGACACGCGCTCGATCTGACCCAAAATCAATTCGGGCTCTGGGCGGCAATCGCCATTCACGACACGAGTTCGGTCGTCGGCGCGAGCGCCAAATACGGCAGCGAAGCATTGCAGATCGCGACGACCGTCAAGCTCGCGCGCGCCTTGTGGATCGTGCCGATCGCGTTGTTCATTGCCGCTGTTTTTCGTTCAAAAAATACGGGCAATCATACAAAAATTGCGATTCCGTGGTTCATTTTTTTATTTTTGCTGACGATGCTTGCTAAAACCTACGCGCCGCCGATTATCCCGCCGAGCCTTTTTGAATCGTTTGTCAATCTCGCCAAAGCGGGTTTGACCGTCACGCTTTTTTTGATCGGCGCCGGGCTCTCGCGTGAAACTTTGAGAAAAGTCGGCGTCAAACCGCTTTTGCAGGGCGTTTTGTTATGGCTCGTGATTTCGCTCGTCGCGCTCTTCGCAGTTAGGAATTTGTTATAATCAAAAAATGCAGGATGAAGATCGGGAACGAATTGTCAAGATCAAACAAGAACTCAAGGGTGTCATTGAACCAAAGTTGGTTCGGACAATTTCTTTTACAATTATCACGATTTCGCTGGTTGCGAGCACCGCGTTGTGTATTTGGGCGATCTGGCAGAAAGAAGTTGTTGACACGGTTTGGCGGGCGATCGCAACCTTTATCGTCGTCAGTGTCGCGACCGGCATTTTCACCTTCGTCAATGAAAAATTGGGCTGAAACCTCGCATTGCGTTGCTCATTTTGAATTGATAAAATACTTGTTTCGCTAACAGGCAAGAATTTTATCCGTAAGACAATGAGCATCAAACATATCACCGTGCGTGGCGCGCGCCAGCATAATCTGAAAAACATCAACGTCGAAATTCCGCGTGAAAAACTGACCGTTATTACGGGACTGAGCGGTTCGGGGAAATCGTCGCTCGCCTTTGACACGATTTATGCCGAAGGTCAGCGCCGCTATGTCGAATCGCTCTCGGCGTATGCGCGCCAATTTCTCGATCAGCTCGAAAAACCCGATGTCGATTCAGTCGAAGGACTTTCGCCGGCAATTTCGATCGAACAAAAAACGGTTTCGCGCTCGCCCCGCTCGACGGTCGGCACGGTCACCGAAATTTACGATTATCTGCGCCTTTTATTTTCGTCGATCGGGACGCCGCATTGTCACCGGTGCGGTTTGCCGATCACGCGCCAATCGGTCGAACAGATCGTTTACGGAATTTTGGCGTTGCCCGAAGGCGAACGCGTGATGATCCTCGCGCCGGTCGTGCGCGGTCGCAAAGGCGAATTCAAAAAAGAACTCGAAAAGATCGCCAAAGATTTCACACGCGCCCGGATCGACGGCGAAATGCGTCAGCTCGACGAAGAAATTCGGCTCGACAAACGCAAAAATCACACGATCGAGGTTGTTGTTGACCGCCTTTTGATCAAAGACGGCGTCAAGGATCGTTTGACCGAGTCCGTCAAAACGGCTTTGAAGCTGACTGACGGCGCGGTGCTCGTTTCGATCATCGACGGCGCCGAAAAACTATATTCCGAGAAAATGGCGTGCGTCGATTGCGGCATCAATATCGCGCAGCTCGAACCGCGCTCCTTTTCGTTCAATTCATCATACGGCGCCTGTAAAAAATGTCAGGGTTTGGGCACGGTCATGCAAATCGACCGCCGCAAGATCTTGCCCGACGAATCGCAGATCGTCAGCAAGATCAAGTTTTTAGCCGAAACCGATAAAACCGGCGGGAAATTTCTACAAACCGCTTTGAATGCAATTATTGAGCGTTACGCCGAAGATCTGCAAAAATCAGAAGCGTCGTTG
The DNA here is from genome assembly GCA_038330465.1 of Pyrinomonadales bacterium. Taxonomy (GTDB): domain Bacteria; phylum Acidobacteriota; class Blastocatellia; order Pyrinomonadales; family Pyrinomonadaceae; genus JAFDVJ01. The sequence continues at coordinate 1,911 of JBBQOA010000426.1, read as the reverse complement.
GGCGGCTTAAAACGCAAGTCAAAAGAACTTTCACCGAAAAGCGAAACCGAAAAACAAAACTCGAAAACCAAATCTCTGACCGAATCAGCCTTTGCCGATTTGCCGCCGGAAATCAAGGACGCCTTTTGGGACGGCACAAAAAAGCGTCTCGCGTTTGAGCAGGGCAATTACAAATACGAAGCCGAATGGAAAGGCGCGCTGCGGGCGATGCGCGAACGGTTGGAAAATCCGCCGTCGGTCAAGGTCGGCGAAGCCCTCAACGAACTCGTCGCGCCCGTCACTTGTCCCGCGTGCGGCGGAAAACGTCTGCAGCCCGAAAGTTTGGCGGTCAAGGTCGGCGAATTCGGGATTGCCGATTACACGGCGCTGCCGATCGAACACGCGGTTGAGAAATTTGATGAAATAAACTTAAACCCGCGCGAAGAAAAGATCGCCGGTCTGGTTTTGAAGGAGATCCGCGAACGGCTACGGTTTTTACAAGCCGTCGGACTTGATTATCTGACACTTGACCGCGCCTCGCAGACGCTTTCGGGCGGCGAAGGTCAGCGCATCCGTCTTGCCACGCAGATCGGTTCGCAATTGCGCGGCGTCTTGTATGTTTTAGACGAGCCGTCGATCGGTCTGCACCCGCGCGACAACCAAAAATTAATTAAAACCCTGCAGAATTTACGCGATCTCGGCAACACGGTGCTGGTCGTCGAACACGACGAAGAAACGATCGAAAAAGCCGATTATGTCGTTGATCTCGGACCGCTTGCCGGAACTCACGGCGGCGAAGTGATCGCCGTCGGAACGCCCCGCGACATCAAAAACTCGAAAGAATCGCTGACCGGAAAATATCTTAAAGGCGAATTGAAGATCGAAATTCCCGAATGGCGCAGATTGGCGAACGGCGCGAATATTACGGTCAGAGGCGCTCGCGCGCATAACCTGAAAAATATCGATGCCAACTTTCCGCTCGGACTTTTGACGGTCGTGACGGGCGTTTCGGGCTCGGGAAAATCGACGCTCGTCGAAGAAATTCTGTATCCCGCGCTTTATAAATACGTCTATAAATCGGCGGTCGAACCGCTCGCCCACGATTCGATCGAAGGGCTCGAACTCGTCGATAAGATCATCGAGATCGACCAATCGCCGATCGGACGCACGCCGCGTTCGAATCCGGCAACTTACACGGGACTTTTCACGCCGATCCGCGAGCTTTACGCGATGCTGCCCGAATCGAGAGAACGCGGCTACAAAGTCGGACGTTTTTCGTTCAACGTCAAGGGCGGACGCTGCGAAGCGTGCGAAGGCGCCGGCTTAAAAACGATCGAAATGAATTTTCTGCCCGATGTTTATGTGCTCTGCGACGTCTGCCGCGGGGCGCGCTACAACCGCGAAACGCTCTCCGTCAAATACAAAGGTCTCTCGATCGCGGATCTGCTCGACACGACGATCGAAGACGCGCTGCCGATTCTCGAAAACATTCCGCAGATCAAACAAAAACTGGCAACTCTGCTCGATGTCGGTCTTGGTTATATCAAGATCGGACAATCTTCGACGACGCTTTCGGGCGGCGAGGCGCAGCGCATCAAACTCGCTAAAGAATTATCAAAACGCGCGACCGGCAAAACGATCTATATTCTCGACGAACCGACGACCGGACTTCATTTTGCAGACGTCCACAAATTGCTCGACGTGCTTCAAAGACTGGTTGATACAGGCAACACGGTGATCGTCATCGAACATAATCTGGACGTCATCAAATCTGCCGATTACATCATCGATCTCGGACCCGAAGGCGGCGAAGGCGGCGGGCGGATCGTCGCGACCGGCACGCCCGAAGAAGTCGCCAAGGTTCGGAAGTCATATACCGGACAAGCCTTAAAAAGTGTCTTGAAATAAAGCTTAATAAATCCACACCAGTGC
>JBBQOA010000425.1:0-4623 GCA_038330465.1 Pyrinomonadales bacterium | reverse complement strand
GTTTCAAGTGTCGGGTGTAATGCCGAATAATTTGAAACCTGAAACTTGAAACCTGAAACTCAAATTGATGAGAAGACCTGAAAGATTAGCGGAAGTTTTACGCGAAGAAATTATGGAAATTGTCGGTTACGAGCTCGAAGACCCGCGTCTTTTGAGCGTCACTGTCACCGATGTCGTCGTCGCGGAAAATCTGCGCGACGCGAAGGTTTTTGCACTGATCACAGGCAGCGAGGCGGAAATCAAAGAAGCGATGAAAGCCCTCCAACACGCCGCGACGTTCGTTAAACAGCAAGTTGCGCTGAATTTGAATCTCCACCATGCCCCGCATCTGCATTTTGTTCGCGATACGGTCGAAGAAAATGCCGCCCGGATCGATCGGGTTTTAGGGGATATAGCGCAAGGGGAAAATCTTAATAAGGAAGAAATGGAAAATGGATAACGGATTATGGATAATTTAATTTTTTTGATTATCCATTATCCGTTATTAGTTATCCGTTAAATAAGAAGTGTTAAGTCAAGTTGTTGAGTTAATTGAAAATAAACAGAACTTTGCGATTACCACGCATGTTCGTCCTGATGGCGACGGAATCGGATCGTCGCTCGGACTTTGCTGGCTTTTGCGTTCGCTCGGTAAACAGGCGGAAGTTATTGTCAGCGACGGCATTCCCGCCTCTTATCATTCACTACCCGGCGCGGACGAAATCGTAAATGTCTCGGAAGTTACGGGCAAATACGACGCGATTTTTGTGATCGAATGTTCTGACATTGAGCGTCCGAATATCAAAAATCTCGAAAATCAATTCACCGTCAACATCGATCATCATACAACCTGCGAACATTTCGGCACGATCAACTGGATCGACGCGACCGCCTCGGCTGTCGGCGAGATGATCTACAATCTCTGCAAAGCGATCGGCGGACGAATCTCGAAGGAAATCGCCGAATGTCTGTATATGGCACTCGTCACTGACACGGGCAGTTTTCATTTCCCGAACACGACCGAGCGCACTTTGAAAGTAGCCTCTGAACTCGTCAAAGCGGGCGTCAAACCCGCGCGGATCTCCGAAGCCGTCTATAATTCATATCCGTGGTCGCGGATCGAACTGATGAGTCAGGTTCTCGCGACCGTCAAACGCGACAAGTCAGGATGCGTCGCGTGGATGCGTCAAACGCTCGAAATGCGTGAAACGACCGCGATGGCAGACGGCGACAACAGCGGTTTCGTCAATATTCCGCTCGCCGCCAAAGAGGTCGTCGCGTCAGTTTATATGCGCGAAGTCCGATCAAATTATTACCGCGTTTCGCTACGTTCAAAAGGCGATATCAATGTCGCCCGGATCGCCGAAAGATTCGACGGCGGCGGACATAAAAATGCCGCCGGTTGTCGCGTCGAAGGCGATTGGGACGAATGCGAACGCCAAATTGTCGCCGCCGTCTGCGAAGCCGTTCACGAAGACATTCATTCGACCAATGGATACACCGTCTCTGATATTGAATTTACGTTAGTTTAAATTGTGGATCGAAAAGACCGCGATAGTCTTTGAATTTTTTATTCAATTCTCACGTCAAATTAAGTAAAACAGTTCCTTTTGGGGAAATAACGCGGTGTTTTGGTCAGGGGCGGATATTTTTGAAGGTTTGAAATTATCGTGTTTGATTAAACAACTTTGCCCGTCGCAGACAATAAAAAACCACTGAGTCGCCCTCAAACAAGCGGCTTAATTTCGTAAATATAAAATTAATTGCGCGCCGAAAGGTTGAAAAACAACCGATTCGCTTCGCCTAATTAAGCGGCGCGGCGGCAGTGAATTCTTCGATCTCGTCAACGCTCATCACGCTGAAATGTTCGACTTCCTTGTCGCGACCGAATGAAAACGCCAAATCCATCAAATTTGTAATGCTTTCATCCGGCGTTCTGCCGCCGAATTCCGCTTCCAAAATTTCCGTTTCGCCTGCTTTCGTAATATTCAGGATTACTTTGTAGTTTTTCATAGAGCTCTAATTTATCACAAAACTTGCGAAATTTCACAACTGGCGGTTTCAATGTCAGATTTTATCAACACCGATTTTGGGGCAAATATTTTGCAAAACGCATTCCGGGCATTTCGGTTTGCGGGCGTTGCAGATTTGGCGTCCGTGGGTGATGAGCCAGTGCGGAAACATCACCCAATCTTTTTGCGGGACGAGTTCGCTTAAAACTTTCTCGATCTTTTCGGGCGTTTTTTCCGTCGTTAAACCGAGCCGTTGCGAAAGGCGCATGACATGCGTATCAACGACGACGCCCGAGGCGATGCCGAAAGCATTTCCCATCACGACATTCGCAGTTTTTCGCGCGACACCGTTCAGCGTCAGCAGTTCATCCATCGTTTGCGGAACTTCGCCGCCGAAGTTTTCGACGATCTTTTGTGCCGCGCCCTGGATGCTTTTCGTTTTATTGTTGAAAAAATTGATCGATCTGAGATCGTGCGCGAGTTCTTCGGGCGCGACATTTACATAATCCTGCGGAATGCGGTATTTACGGAAAAGCGTTGCCGTCACGATGTTCACGCGGTCGTCGGTGCATTGCGCGGAAAGAATCGTCGCGACCAGCAATTCAAAGGCGTTCGTATGATTGAGCGCGCAATGCGCGTCCGGATATTCTTTTTTAAGGCGTTTGATTATTTCGCCCGTCAGTTTCTTTTTATCGAAAATCATTCTCTTAAAGCTAAAAAAGAAATGTCAAAATTGCAAATCAAAGCCTTTCTCAAAATTCTGCTAATTTGTTCTGACGATCTGTTCGTGACTTATCGGGGGTGGACCATAAAAATAGACATAATCATAAATTTCGCCGTAAATTAAATGCAAAATGAAAGTCTGGGCGATCAAAATGGTCAGTAAAATACCGGTTCTCACCTGCATTTGTTTGATAAGACAGATGATTAATCCGGTGATTATGCCGTAAGACAAACCGATAAGTGCCCCAACTGTCGCGACGAAAATAAGGGGAAGTTGATATGGGAAGACAAAAAAGAAAATTTCAAAATTGAAGCTACCGTAAAGCTTTATATGAACTTTTACGGAAAGGATAAATAATATTCCAAAGCTTAAAAGCATTTAAAAGGGCATTGATAATGATGTTTGGGGCGGGATGAAATTTATTGATAGAGAATGGAATGTAAGAAAATATTGTTTGCCAAAATGCAAACTCCAATTTTATTGTCTAAAATAAAGTTTCAAAAGTAAATAGATTTTTAATACTTCAATTATATTAATGAAAGTTCCTTTGTTAGATTTAGCCGAACAAAATCAACTCTTAAGACCTGAAATCGAAACCGCGCTCGGTCGCGTTTTGGATACGAACGGTTTTATCTTAGGCGCTGAAGTTGCTGCGCTCGAAACTGAATTGGCAGAGTATTGCGGGACGAAACACGCGATCGGCTGCGCTTCGGGAACGGATGCGCTGCTGCTTGCGCTGATGGCTTTCGACATCAAAGCAGGCGACGAAGTGATCACCACGCCGTATAGTTTTTTTGCGACGGTTTCTTCTGTGACGCGACTCGGCGCAACACCGGTTTTCGTTGACATCGATCCCGAAACTTATAATCTCGACATTTCGCAGATCGAAGCGAAGATCACCGAACGGACCAAAGCGATTCAGCCCGTCCATCTTTACGGGCAGTGCGCCGAGATGTGGGAACTTCGCAAGATCGCCGGGAAATATAATATTCCGCTCGTCGAAGATGCGGCGCAGGCGATCGGCGCGGAAGAAGGCGGAATTCGCGCCGGAGCAATGTCGGAGATCGGTTGTTTCAGCTTTTATCCGTCAAAAAACCTCGGCGGAATGGGCGACGGCGGTTTTATGACGACTGACGACGACGCGCTCGCGCATAAACTTCGAGCGCTGCGCGTCCATGGTTCGTTCGAGCGTTATTATCACAAATGGGTCGGACTTAATTCTCGGCTCGACGGTTTTCAGGGCGCGGTTCTGCGCGTCAAACTTCCGCATCTTGATTTTTGGACTGATGCGCGTCAAGCAAATGCTGATTATTACCGCGAATTGTTTACCGACGCCGGTTTGAATGAACAAATAGGATTGCCGTTCGAGCGCGAAAACGTCCGGCATATTTATAATCAATTCGTCATTCGCGTGCCCGAACGGCGCGACGAACTCAAACAATTCTTGGCGGAAAGCGAGATCGGGACGGATATTTATTATCCGGTTTCGCTCCATCAGCAGGAATGTTTTGAATATCTCGGCTATCAGACGGGCGATTTTCCCGAAAGCGAACGCGCTTCGCGCGAAACTTTGGCGTTGCCGATTTTTCCCGAACTCAAAAAAGCGCAGCAGGAATTTGTCGTCGAAAAAATCGTCGAATTCTTTGCTTGATTAAATTTTCTAAATCGAATAACTTTCTAACATCGTGGCGGAACAGATAAAAATTATCGAAACAAAAAATTGGAAAGGGCGGCTTGTCTTGATCGCTGTGATCATTTTTGCGCTTGTTTTCGGATGGTTTTCGGTGCGCTGGCAGCTCGGCAATATGTTCGCTGCGCTGACGCCGCCGAATGATCCGAATGCCGGTAGGATCGCTGATTTTTCGCTTTCACTAAGTCCCCGCGATCCGATCACGAACTGGTTCAAAA
>JBBQOA010000424.1:0-4632 GCA_038330465.1 Pyrinomonadales bacterium | reverse complement strand
CCAAATCCGGCGATCACTTCCCAATCGGAACTTCCGTTAGACTTGCCTTCGGCATTCGCTCTCCAGATATGCTGCGAGGTGGCTTCGACCAGCGAGCGGAATTGTTCGCCGCTGTTGAGCAGGTTTTCGTCCTTTTTTCGTTCGGTAATCTCGATGCGGATGACGACATATTGATAGGGTTTCTTCTTGTCGTTCAAAAAGGGAACGATCGTCGTGTCAACCCAAAAATATGAACCGTTTTTCGCCCGATTTTTAATTTCGCCGTGCCAGATCTTTCCTTTCGCGATCGTTGTCCAAAGATCGCGAATAAACTCTTGTGAATGATGCCCGCTATTGATCAGACGATGGTCTTGTCCGATCAATTCCTCCCTCGAAAACCCTGAAATCTCGCAGAATTTATCGTTGACAAAATTTATCTTGCCGGTTTGGTCGGTAATGGCGACGATCGATGATTCATCAAGCGCAAAATTAATATCAAGAAGTTGTTTTGAGATTGCTTCATAGCGATTTGCCGTTTCGTTTTGCGCGGTTGTTTGCCGGATATTGCAATAAATAAAATTGCTATTATCGGCGGAAAAATTTTTTGCCGAAAATTCGACTTCAACATTGCTATTATTTTTTGTTTTGATCCTGATGTTGCCGGGATTATGCGCGCCGGTGGCTTGTAATACACTTAAACATTCCTTGATATATTTCTGATCGACAAAGAAATTTAATCTCGATATTTTTTTCCCGATAAAATAATCACGGTCATAGCCGGTCAGGTTTGTAATAAATGAGTTTACATCAATAATTTGCAGATTTTCCGCATCAAAAATAATAAATCCTTGATTTAAAGATTCAAAAACACACTCATATATCGACTTCGCAGAATTGATGCGGGATTTTGAACCATTGAGGTTTGAAAATTTATCGGTTCCGTTGGTCACGGCGTTAACTCCTTGGGAACAAATTAAATACTTAATTAAAAAAGTACTAATATATGGGGCAAAATTTTAACCGTTCCGAAAAGTGATTAGTAAAAAACAAGATTTGATTAGATGAATACTGCCCTTGCTTTCGATAATTATACACAATTTCCGAGTTTTTTTACTATAACATAGCAAGTTCTAACACTCTTTTATAAAAATTCATGACAAAAATTAATCAAACGGCAAAGTAGAGCGCAGCGCTCAAACAGAAATAAGTTAGATGAAACTTGCTTTATTATTATTAGGAAACCAAGTCTGTCAATCGCTCTCCAGAGAGATTCCAAAGCGTTCTGCCATCCGATATAATGTGCGGCGGTTAATTCGTAGGATTTCAGCGGCGCGCGTCCGGCTTCCGCCGAGCGCATCCAGCAAATAAACCAAATAACGCTGCTCCAATTCATCAAGCGACGGAAAATCAGCGTAGAGATCGGCAAGCGGCGAGCGAACGCCGGCGGCACGGGCGCGAATGGCGGTCGTTTGCATTTTTTCCGGCAAATCTTCGGATTCGATCGTCGATGCAAGTGTATTGAGCGCGGCTTGTTCGATTGCTGATTCGAGTTCGCGGACATTGCCAAACCAATCAAAAGAAATTATCATCCGCATGGCTTCTTCGGAAAATTTTAGCCGGCGTCCTAAAATTATCGAGCCGCGATGAATAAACCTTTCGGCAAGAATTGGAATATCGCTGCGCCGTTCACGCAGCGGCGGAATTTGTAAGCTGACAACGTTCAAACGATAGAACAGATCTTCACGAAATCTGCCCGCTTTGACCTCTTCTTCCAAATTCCGATTGGTCGCGGCGATAATGCGCGTATCAACCTTGGTCGAACGCGAATCGCCGACGCGCCGAATTTCTTTTTCCTGCAAAGCGCGCAGCATTTTAACCTGCATCGCCGGACTTGTTTCGCCGATCTCATCAAGAAAAAGCGTGCCGCCGCCGGCTTCTTCCCAAAGCCCCCGACGATCATTTGTCGCGCCCGTGAACGCGCCGCGTTTATGACCGAAAAGTTCCGATTCCAGTAAATTTTCGGTCAGCGCTCCGCAATTGACCGGAATAAAAGCGCCCACGGTTCGCAGACTGTATTTATGAACGGCGCGGGCGACCAATTCTTTGCCCGTGCCGGATTCGCCGCTCACCAGAACCGTTGAGTTGGTCGGCGCGACCCGCGCAATTTTTTTGTATAAAGAGATCATTTGCGGCGAACGCCCGAGCAGATCGGCTTCCGGCATATTCAGCAAAGTTTCGTCCGAAAAATTCTCGCTTTTTTTGCTCTTTTCCGCCAAAACACGTTTGACCGTCGCAACAATTCCGTCAATATCAAATGGCTTGGCAATCATGTCCCAAGCGCCTTCGCGTTCGGCTTCGACGGCATTTTCGAGAGTTCCCGCGCCGGTGATCAAAATAACCGGACAGATATTACGTAATTCAGGCAGCAGATCAAGTCCTGATTGTTCGGCTTCGAGATTGATGTCGCAGATTATCAAGTTGAATTTTTCCTGCGCCGTCAGTTCCGCCACGCGCTCGGGCGTCATCGCCGTTTCGACACTCCAGCCCTGCGAAGTCAAAACTGTTCGCAAAAGATTCAAAACATTTCGATTGTCGTCAACTATTAATATTTTCTGCATATTCGGGGATAAACAATGTGTGGATTTGCCTGGGGCTCAATTAACAACCAGAAGGCTTTCCAAGACTTCAAAAGCCCGTTTTAATTCAAGATCGACTTCCTTTATTAGATCGTCCGTATCATCGAAGGTTTGATGAAAAGCGCTTTTTTCGATCGAAGCACACAAAGCAGCCGTGCGTTTGACGCCGATTGTCGCGCAGCTTCCTTTCAGGGCGTGCGCCGCCAATTCCATTTTCCTGACGCTTTTTTCACGGACTGCGGTTTGCAGTGTTGCCAAACTTTTCGGAGCTTCTTCCATAAAAATTTGGATCAATTCGGCGATTATTTCATCGGCGCCGTCGGGCGCGAATTCTTCCAAACTTTCAAACATTGCCGAATCAAAAGTTATTAATTCAGTGCATTCTTTCGATTCGAACTCAAAGGTTTCATTTGTCATTTTTGTTTCACATCGGTCGAGAGCCATTTGTAAATCCTCTTTTCTGATCGGTTTACTTAAATAATCGTCCATTCCGGCTTCCAGACATTGGTCGCGGTCGCCGCTCATCGCATTTGCCGTCATCGCAATAATCAGCGGACGATTTGAGGTTTCCAGTTCGCGGCAAATTATGCGAGTCGTTTCAAGTCCGTCCATTTCCGGCATTTGCACGTCCATCAAGATCACGTCGTACCTTATCTTTTGAACCGCTTCTAAAACTTCCAGCCCGTGGCAAGCCGTATCGGCTTGATAACCAAGGTTTTCCAGGATCAGCAGCGCAACTTTCCGATTGACGGCATTATCATCGGCAATCAAAATTTTAAACTTTCTGGCAGATTTTGAATTGTTATTGAAATTATTCTCAGGTTTGAAATGTTTCGATCCGGCAAACTGCAATTCATTGATATTTTGGTCGATCTGTTTTCGAGATTTTTCAAACCTCGCGAGAAACCAAAAAGTGCTGCCTTTTCCCGGTTCGCTGATCACGCCGATTTCACCGTTCATCATTTCTGCTAACTGTTTCGAGATTGCGAGTCCCAGACCCGTTCCGCCGAAACGACGCTTGATCGAACCGTCGGCTTGCGAGAAAGCCTGGAACAGACGTTCGCTCTGTTCGCTTGAAATTCCCACGCCCGTATCGGAAACTTCAAAATAAATGGTCACGGCTTGATCGTTTTCCTCGCGTAATTCGGTATTGATCGAAATGCTTCCGTTGGTCGTGAATTTCATCGCATTTCCGACGAGATTTGTTAAAATTTGGCGCAAACGCCCCGAATCGCCTCGCAAAAACGTCGGGATCGGCGTCGCGATCCGGTAGTCGAGTTTATTGTTTCCGCGCAGTGATTGCGACGTAAACAAGCTAAAGACCTCTTTGACCGTTTGCCTTAGATCGAAATCAATTATCTCAAGCTCCAGTTTGCCGGCTTCGATCTTCGAAAAATCGAGAATGTCATTGATGATCGTCAGCAAGGATTCCGCCGAATTACAGACGGTTCCCATTAAATCTTTTTGATCAGCCGTCAATTGTCCTTCGAGCAATAATCCGGTGAGACCGATAATACTGTTCATCGGAGTGCGGATCTCGTGACTCATATTCGCTAAAAACTGACTTTTGGCGAAAGTCGCGGCTTCGGCGGCTTCTTTTGCCTGTTGAAGTTCCGCCGCGAATCGCTTGCGTTCGGTAAAATCTTCGACCATTCCGACATAACCCGAAATTTCGTCATTTACTCTGATCGGCGCGGAATTGGCGTTTGCCCAAATTATGCTGCCGTCTTTTTTGAGCAAACGGTATTCAAAATGATACTCATTTTCTTTTCCGAATTCGGTCCATTCTTTCGCCAGCTTTTCAAGATCTTCGCAATAAACGGTTTTCGTCCATTCCCAACCGAGAAATTCTTCCGAAGTCCAGCCGGAGATCTGTTGAAAGCGGTCGTTTATGTAAATACATTTACCTTTTGAATCGGTGAGAAAAATCCCGAGCGGCGAAGTTTCACTAATCGCGCGAAATCGTCCTTCGCTTTCACGCACGGCTTCTTCGGCAATCTTTCGATCGGTTATATCG
>JBBQOA010000423.1:0-4636 GCA_038330465.1 Pyrinomonadales bacterium | reverse complement strand
CACGCGACCGATTCTCGATCAAATTCTACACGGTCGCCGTGATTTTCTTGCTGTTCGATATCGAAGTTTTGTTTATGATCCCGTTCGCTGTCGCATTCAAATATCTGCTGAGCGAACAGCAAAAGCCCGGAGCACTTGCTGCCTTTGGCGCGATTGCCTTTGTCGAAATTCTGATATTTATCGCGACGCTGATTGTCGGATATATTTACGTTTGGAAGAAAGGCACATTCGATTGGGGAATGCAGTCGCGCGCCGAAGCCCGACAGGAAGCAAAAGCGATGGCAAATCTGAAAAAAGAACACGTGCACGGGCTGAAAAAAGCCGCCTAGGACTTGGGGAATAAAAATGGGTTTAGAAAATAATATTTGGGAATCGCTGCCGGATGTCGTCACCGTTAAATTGGACGCGATCATCAATTGGGCAAGAAAATCTTCGATCTGGCCAGCCACGTTCGGGTTAGCCTGCTGCGCGATCGAAATGATGAATAGCGTGTCGGCGCGCAACGATCTTTCGCGCTTCGGGGCGGAAACTTTTCGCGCCAGTCCGCGCCAGGCTGATGTGATGATCGTTTCGGGAAGAGTTTCGCGCAAAATGGCACCAGTTCTGCGAAGAATTTATGATCAGATGCCCGAACCGAAATGGGTCATTTCGATGGGCGCCTGCGCCACCTCGGGCGGGGTTTTCGACAATTACGCGATCGTCCAGGGCGTGGACAAGATCGTGCCCGTCGATATTTATATTCCGGGTTGTCCGCCGCGTCCGGAAATTCTCGTGCACGCGATCATGATGCTGCAGGAAAAGATCATGAAGGATTCGGTCAAAGACCGCCGCGACACTTTTGAAGAAGAATCGCGTCAATCGATCGTGCCCGGAACTTTGCCGGTCACGGAAGGCACTGCGCTCGAAAAAGAAACCGAGATCGAGGTCGCGCAAAACAAAGTTTCGCGCCCTTACACGGTTCCGTCCAAACACGAACGGCGCCGATCATCATAATGAAAAAGCTGATTTTCTTTTTACTGACAGTCGTTTTTTTTATCGGTTTTGCGCCGCACGCAACTTCGGCGCAAAACAAATCCGCTTGGGTTTCACCTAAAGTTGGAATTTGGCAACTGGTCGGAAAAGACGAAGAAAACACGGCTTGGAAGGCACGATTAATATTCACAAAGAAAACTTATTCCAAATCAATTGTTCGATACAAAGGTTATTTTATTTGGAGTTCATCAACGGGTAAAACCATCGGACGTGAATATTTTAACGGCTCTTTCGACAAACGAACCGGCAGATTAAAACTGAAATCATACTCCGTAAAAAGCGTCGGCGGCGCGCTTGCAGTCGGAGATTACGTTGGTTTTGTTAGTCAAAAGGGACAACGAATCAGTCGCGGCAGTTGGGACGGAAACAACGTCGTCAAGGGGAATTGGTCAGCCAAATGGCTGAAATTTAGATAATTTAAGTTTATAAAAATGTCATCTTTACTTGAATTCGTCGAGAAATTAAAAGCGGAAAATGCCGAATGGGTTGCGGATGTCAAAGACGCGCTCGGCGAAGTCACCGTCATCGTGCCGCGTGAAGCGATCGTTGACGTATGCTGGGTTTTGAAAACGAAACACGGTTTTGATATGCTTGCCGATTTATGCGGCGCCGACCGCGGACCGGAAGAAGATCCGCGTTTCGAGGTCAATTATCATCTGTTTTCGACCAAACATCACAGTCGTTTGCGGCTGAAAGTCTTTTTAAGCGAGGACGAACCGAATCTCGGAACGGTCTCGACCGTTTGGAAAACCGCGAACTGGCACGAACGCGAAACTTTTGATCTCGTCGGCGTGATCTTTGACGGTCATCCCGATTTGCGAAGAATTTTGCTCCCGTCCGATTTCGACGGGCATGCCTTGAGAAAAGATTATCCGTTGCGCGGTTATGAGCCGTATAGTTTGAGTTAAATTTAGATTTTGGGTAAACAAATCCGAAATCATCAATCCGAAATCCAAAATTGATATGAGCGTTGCAGTAGAAAATATACCAAGCCAATTTGAAGTTCTCGACCAATCACTTGAGTCGCAGATGACGCTTTCGATGGGTCCGCAGCATCCTTCGACGCACGGCGTTTTGCGGCTCGATCTCAGGCTCGACGGCGAGCTTGTCGTCAAGGCGATTCCCGACATCGGCTATCTCCATACGGGAATGGAAAAGCTCTTTGAATACAAGAAATACCAGCAAGGCATCGTCATCACCGACCGAATGGATTATCTCAATCCTTTGGGAAATAATCTGGCGTATGTGATGGCGGCGGAAAAACTTCTGAGCCTCGAAATTCCCGAACGCGCGCAGGTGATCCGCGTTTTGATGTGCGAACTGCAGCGGATCGCGTCGCATATGGTTTGGCTCGGCACGCATTGTCTCGACATCGGCGCGATGTCAGTATTTTTCTATTGTTTCCGTCAGCGTGAAAAGATCCTGAACCTGATCGAAGCGGTTTCGGGCGGACGTTTGACGCCGAGTTATTTCCGCATCGGCGGTTTGATGATGGATCTGCCCGCCGGATTCGAACGCCGCGTCCGGCAGTTTCTCGAAGATTTTCCCGAAGCGATGGATACATTTGAAACGCTGGTGACGGGCAACACGATCTGGCAAGCGCGGACGCAAGGAATCGGCGTTATTTCAGGCGAGGAAGCGATCGATTGGGGTTTGACCGGACCGTGTTTGCGCGGCAGCGGCGTCGATCTCGATCTGCGGCGCGATAATCCTTATACGGGTTATGAAACTTACGATTTTGAAGTTCCGGTCGAACACGACGGCGACGTTTGGGCGCGGTTTCGTGTGCGGATGCGCGAATGTTACGAATCATTTAAGATCGTCCGGCAGGCACTCGATAGATTAAAACCGGGACCAATCAAAGCGGATGCGCCGAAGATTGTCCTGCCCGACCGCGACGATATGCGCAAACATATGGATTCGCTGATCCATCATTTCCTGATCGTCGCCGAAGGTTTCAATGTTCCGACGGGCGAAGTTTATCACGCAATCGAAGCGTCGAAAGGCGAGCTCGGCGTCTATATGAAATCGAACGGCGGACCAAAACCCGAACGCGTTCATTTTCGCGGTCCGAGTTTCGTCAATCTTTCGGCGCTGCCCGTCATGAGCGAAGGCGAAATGGTCGCCGATGTCGTCGCGATCATCGGTTCGCTCGATATTGTACTCGGTGAAATTGACAGGTAAAAGTTATGACCGAAAATCAAGAAAAAGAATTGTTCAAAACGCTGAAGACTTTGGTTATCGGTGTGAATATAATTCAATCTGATGTAAAAGATTTGAAGACTGATGTTGAAGAAATCAAAGTAACATTGAATGAACATTCGCAGATCTTGAATGAACATTCGCAGATCTTGAATGAACATTCGCGGATCTTGAATGAACATTCGCGGATCTTGAATGAACATTCGCAAATCTTGAAGCGTTTGGATGCAAAAACAGACAGTATTGCTGAAACGGTGATGAACCACGAAGTTCGTGTGACCAAAACGGAAAAAGATATTGAGGAGTTGCAAGGCAGAGTTCATTAGAAATTGATGATAAATAAACTCTCAAAATTTGAAATTTTGCTTTTTGTTATCGGAGTTTTAGTTTTTAATTCCTTCGGACAAAACAAATGCAATTTACAGATCAGTATTTATGAATTTAAGGAAGATGGCAGTGCTGAGCAATTTCCGGTTCGAAACGCGAAAATAAAGTTGGTTAATTCAAAAACCAAGAAGTCTTTGAAAATCAGTAAAGATGCGGATATTCAGACATTTACGAACGTTTCTGATGGAGTATATGAAATAACGGTTTTGAAAGATAATTTTCAAAAAACATTGAAGAAAATTTCAGTTGATTGCAGTGTTGTTAATACTGAGACTACAATTTCAGAAATTGTGTTTCTTTGGAAAGGAAACCCGAAACAAACTGTTAAAATGTACGATAGCGTTTTTTCATTAGGAGCAAAAGATGAAGCACAAAATGCGGAGACTGAAAAGGAATTTCCCAACAACAAAATTGTCAACGGAAAAGCAGTTTTGTTAGTTAAACCCGATTATCCAAGTGCAGCGAGAGCGGTGAGAGCAGCCGGAACAGTTAATATTCAAATTACAATTAACGAATTAGGTTATGTAATTTCCAGTAAAGCTATAAGCGGACATCCACTCTTGCGAGCGGCGGCAATAAATGCGGCAAAAGAATCTAAATTTTCGCCGACCATTTTTAATGGAATTCCTGCAAAGGTAACAGGCATAGTTGTTTATAATTTTGTTCCATAAAAAATTTAATTGAGTAGCTGATTATCGGTTTTCAAACCACTGACTACCAGCTACTAACTACTGAAAATATGGCATCATCAGTTGCAACAGATTTTACAAATCAAATTATTTACACCGACGAAGTGGCGGACTTTTCGCCCGAAGTCGTCGCGGAAATGGAAGCGCATTTGGCGAAATATCCGCCCGAGCGCAAGCGTTCGGCGCTGATTCCGCTTTTATTGCTGGTCGTGCAGCGCGAGCGCGGCTGGATCGATAACGCGGGCGTCAATTTTCTGGCAAAGTTTCTCAGTATTGAAGTGACCGATGTTTGGGAAACGGCGACCTTTTATTCGATGTTCAATATG
>JBBQOA010000422.1:0-4656 GCA_038330465.1 Pyrinomonadales bacterium | reverse complement strand
TGATCTCGCTTGATTACAATCAGGGAAAAATTCATCACGCCGACCACGCCAACCCGAAAGTTTTTGTCGCGGGAATATTGGAAGCCTTGCGCCGGATTCTCGAAAAACTTGGCGCCAACCCGAAATTCGGTGAAGTTTACCGCTACGCGACGCAGCGAATTCTTGCCCTTCTTCATCAGCGCCGACCTTTTTACGATAAATTCTCGATCACCAAACCGCTCGAAAAAATTCTCGGCGCGTAAACATCAGAAATAAAACACCTTAAATTTAAATCTAAAATCTGAAATTTGAAATCCGAAATTTGAAATCTATAATTTCAAAATGGATTGGAAAATTTTCGGAACCGCTTTTATAACTCTTTTTTTAGCCGAACTCGGCGATAAAACGCAGCTTGCCGTGATCACGATGACCTCAAGCACCGAATCGAAAGTTTCGGTCTTTCTCGGCGCCGCGCTCGCGCTTGTTGCCGTGACGCTGCTCGGCGTTCTTTTCGGCGGCGTTTTGTCGCAATATATTCCGACCGAATGGCTGCAACGGATCGTCGCGACGGCGTTTATCGTGATCGGCGTTTTGATGCTTTTCGGAAAATTGTAGAAAAAAAGGGAACGACCGAAATGATCGTTCCCAAAAAGCGTGATTGTCTAAACGCGCTTAAAGATCAGCGGCTATCTGACACAAAATCCAAATCGGCAATATTGTCCGAAACCTCCAGAATCTGTGTCGATTGCTTGAAAAAGTATTTTTTGGAACTAACGCTGACCGTCACGGATTGTCCCGCCGGAATATCGTCAAAACGATAATAACCGAAACTATTGGTCAGCGCAGAGCGCGTCGTGCCGTTGCTTTGCGTCAAAGTCACGAAAATTCCGCGCAGTCCGCTGCCTGAGGAAGAAGCGGTGCGACCGCCGACCGTCACGTTTGCCGCCGTCGGAGAAATATAGAATCCAAAATCAAACGTATGATCATTGCTGCCGCCGCCGCCGGTCGTGAAATTGGCAATCACGTTTCCGCCTGAAGCTATTCCGTCGGAATCGCGGCTGTCGCCATTCAGCGAAGCGTCGTTATTGGCTGGCGAAAGAGATTTGGAAGCCAGCGGCTGTCCGATGTTAAAGTTTGCTGCCGGAATCCGAACCTGATACGCCATTTTCTGGAAAATTCCGCCGTTGACTTGCCCGATATTGTCTCCTGTATTAGGATCGGCAGATGTCGAGCCGACAAAATAATACTCGCCGTTGGTATCGGTCACGGCAGTTCCGACCAAGGTATCAACTATTCCGTTATTATCAGTATCAACCCATAATTGAAGCGTCACACCCGAGATCGGACTTTCGCCCGCATCCTGAATTCCGTTGGCATTGGTATCAGCCCAGACGCGGTTTCCGACCTCGATCGGGGCGGAATCGCACAATAATTCGACATCGCCGAGACCGTTTCCTTTGTTGAAATCGTTGTTTGTGTTGGTACTGCTTCCGGTGAAAGTATTGTAGGCACTTAATTTGCTTCCGTCGATATTGCTTAACCATTTGAACCCGTTGCTGTAATAAGCGGTCGGATCAAGCGAAGTGGCAACGATCCGGTCGCTGCCGGGCAAGAGCGCGAGCGCGCCGTGCATTGTTTCGCCGAAATTGTCCGGGTCGGTCGGTCCCCAATCACCGACATAAAATTCGCCGCCGCCGGGTCCTTGACTGCCGCCGGCATTGACACCATCTTCAGCGATCGGACGGGCATTATTCGGACAACCTGCCGTGCCGGGATTTGAGAGCGTGCCGCCGCTGTTGCAAAATCTGAGCATATCGCCGAACCCGTAGATTTCCGAGACCAGCGTAGTGCTTGTTTGCGTAGTATCGGGACGATATTGAGAAGCTGCATACTGGTCGCCCCAACGGTCTTTTATTGCCATGATGATTGAACCGTCTTTGTCAATTTCGAGATCGCTGATAATCGGTTGCGGCAGCGCGCCGCCGGCAATAACTCTGCTCGAATCCGAACTTAGCCACGGATTCCAGGACGCATTACTTCCGAAATTGACTTTCGTTCTTGCGTAATTGAGCGGAAAGCTGAGAACCTGCGTAAAGCCGGCGCCCGGATTGTCGGGGTTTATTGACAAAACATATGCAACCAGATTGGCGGCGGTCGCGCCCGCATTTTCGCCCGTGCAGATCGCTCCGACATAAACCAAACCGCGATTGATTTCGATTCCGAACGGACGCAAAACGCCGTTTGTGCAGGTTATCGGTGTGCTTGTATTGACATTAAATCCGAGATTGTTTGAAGGGTCGCGCACCAGATCGGCATTGGTCGGAGTGATACTCGGTTTGACATTTTTGATGCCGTGCAAACGGCGGTCGTTTAAGTTGATGAACCACAGAGTATTTCGTCCGGCATCGTAATCGAGATCGCCGATCGCGCGTTTGCCGACTTCCGTATAAGCGGCGTAATCCCAGTTCGGCGTTGAGCCTGTATTCGGCAATGCATAGCCTGCCGTGACGCGCGGATCGGTTCCGGTATTGAGTCCGATCGTTTGCAAATCAACATAAGTTGAAAACACTGGCGAACCGCTGCTCATATTAATTTTGTAAATACCGCCGGTGCCGAGCGAACCAAATCCGGCGTGACGTTTCATATAAGCCGATTGAAAAATTGTTTTTGTTGAACCTTGATACGCCGTCCCATAAACCGTTCCCGTTTGGGATTCGGTCGCAAGATTTGTGTTTGCGCTCGGCGAGTCATAGGGAACTGAAATCGTCGTCGCGCGAGTTTGGCTTTGATTGCCCGGACGAAAGATCGACGTGCAAAGCGTCGGATTATTTTGACAATAATCCTCGGCGACATTGATCGCCAAATTTATGTTCGTAGTATTCACATTATTTACAAACTGAACGGTTGAACCGGCATTCGTCGCGGTTCCGCCCAAAACCGAATCGGTTGACCGCGCCGACGGCAGAAAGTTCGCGGGCAAATTGGTAAATTCCACCCGATATGGTCCGGCAGGCAGCGCCGGGGCAGCACTTGTATCAATACTCCAAGTTCCGGTTGCCGAGCTTGTTGTTGATTTTGATACGCCGTTCGGAGCGAAAACCGTCACCGTTACGCCTTGAACGGCGGCGTCGATCGCGGGCAAAGCCGCTGAACCGGCGGTATCAAAAGTGCCGTTTCCGTTATAATCTTGGAAAACCTTTCCCGAAAGTGTTCCTGCCGCTTGCTGGCTCCAATAAGCCGCAAAAGGCAAAAGAAAAAATGACAATCCGATTGCCATCACAAATAACCATGTCGCCGTTCGATTAAACACAAATCGGCGCAACAAATTTCTCTTCATTTTTATCCTCTCTTCTATTTTAATGACTATTTTACTTTCTGGATTAGAAAGTTAATCAGGTTTGGAGTTGAATTGAATTGAATTGTGAAAGTTTTATGATGTAAAATGCACGTCAAACACATAATATCTTATTAAACATTGTTTAGTCAATAAAATAAGATGAATTATGTCGAAGCCGATAAAAATGAAAATTTCCGTTGATTATTTCGAGTTTTACGGCTTTTGCAGGTGTTCGGAATGAGTAATCAGTAATGAAGATCTATATTTTATTCGGCAATTTCAAGAATGTTTTTTTTGCGTTTTAACCTTAATTTTCGAGCGGTGATTTTTATCCGATTGACGGTTTTCGGTGAAAGCTGTGCGGTCTTTGAAAAATCTTCGTTTCCGGCAAGCGCCTTTGCCAGAAAATATCGAACGAGCGAATAATCTTCGTTTTGCGAGGCTTCGCGCGCGTAAGGCGCAAACCACTTCTGCGCGCCGTGTTTATTCAAGGCGTCTGCCGTCAAAGCACGTGTCAAAGCGTCGCCCGCGAAAAGCGCGCGAATTCCTTCCGCCTCGTCAAATTGCGCGTCCGCCGAAATTTTCGCGTCCCGAAACTTTTCCGTCCAACGCGTTTTTGTTTGCGCGATCGCCCAATTGACGGATTTGTCCGTGTGGCATAAATTGCAGGCGTTCGGCACGGCTTTGCGCGCGGTCAATTCGGGATTCGGAATGCTTATTTCGTGCGTTCTCTGAAATTGAAGATGCCCGTAAACGACTTCCGGCAAATGACAAGCGTAACAACCGGCGGCTTCGGAATTTATTTGATGTTTGGTATGTTCGGCAACCGCAGCGGGCGCGGAAAATTGCTGATGACAATTGGTGCAAGCCGCTTCCGAGATAATTTTTTCGTCCGTTTTGACATCGATCTTGCCGTTTTCGATCGAATGACAGCTCAAACAATTGATCTTTTCGCCGCCGATTCCCGGTCCGCCGGCTTTGCTTTTGACAAAACAAACCGAGCGCAAAATTCCCTGATATTCGTGCGCCGCGAGACGAATCGAACCGTCTTCAAAAAAATGCGTCGGATCCTGCCGCGCATTTTGATGCGCCCGAACCGCCGCGCCCGCGTCAAATTCTTTTGACATAATTTCATCAAATGCCGGAAACGAAGCGGTCAAACCTTTCGCGTGACACGCGCCGCAAGCGAGCAGCGAAGCGTCAGAACTCAAATTTTTAACATCGAATTTTTCTGAATTTGTCGAGGTATTTTCAAGATGACACGCCGCGCATTCGGCGTTCCAATCTTTTTGATGTTTGAAAAGATCTTGATCTTCCGCCTCAAAAAATGTGCTGCCGAG
>JBBQOA010000421.1:0-4668 GCA_038330465.1 Pyrinomonadales bacterium | reverse complement strand
TTGATCCAAAGAATCCGGTTGGCGCGCGAGAGAACGCGCATCAGATGAGTTTTCGAGAGCGGATCGCCCGTCCAATCGTGCGAAAAACACAAAATATCGCGTCCGCGCAGAATGTCTGAGGTCGAGTCATTTTTTTTCTTTTCGACGTCGGCAATTAACATATTTTCCTACACTAAAACTGCTTCCTGCATTTTAACCTCTCTGTTTTCAATAGTTTCGCCGTCGAAAAATCTTCGCTGCCAGATCTCGAAATTGACGAGAAACCATAATCTTTCGTCGTGATTTTCGCCTGCATTGTGCTTTTGAGCGATTTCGCGGACAAAATCCGCGTTGAAAATCCCGCGCTGTGCGGCTCTTTCGCTCAAAACATATTCATCAACAATATGCTTAAATCGACCGCGAAACCAATTGCCGAGCGGCACCGGAAAACCCATTTTTGAGCGCGTCAGGATCTCGGCGGGCAAAATTCCCTTCATTGCTTCGCGCAGCAGGAATTTTGTTTCGCGCCCGCGAAGTTTCATATGCACAGGCATTTGCGCCGTCAATTCGACGAGTTTATGATCGAGAAAAGGCACGCGCGATTCGATCGAAGCCGCCATCGACATTTGGTCTTGCTTCATCAAAAGCTCGTGCAGATAAGTTTTCGTGTCAACGTAAAGCAATTTGTCCAGAACATCTTTCGCGTCAGTTTTTTCGAGCCATTTGTTTTGCTGAGAATACGGATTTTCATCCAAAATTCGCGCTTTTGTTTCATTGGACAAAAGCTCTTTCTGCATCGCTTTTGAAAAAATTGAAAAATTATCCAAAAACAAATTTTCGATGTCTGCTTGGCGCGTCAAAAAAGTTCGATTTAATTTTCCGCCAATTGCCGAAACGCCTGATTTAACGAGCTCGCGCACAAAAGCGGGCGTTAAAGATTCGTATTTTTCGCCGTAATTGATAAGCTGAACGGCTTTTTCATAACGACCGTAACCCGCTAAGATCTCGTCCGAACCTTCGCCCGTCAGCACGACCTTAACGTGCTTTTGCGCCAGGCGCGACACAAAATAAAGCGGTACCGACGCGATAAAACCCAAGGGTTCGTCCTCGTGCCAGACGAGATTCGGGAGTTCGGCAAAAAATTGCTCGGGCGTGATCGTGATTTCGTGATGCTCGGTTTTAAACTCGCGCGCGACGATTCGCGCGTATTCGAATTCGTTCGCTTCGCGTTCTTTGAAACCGACCGAAAAGGTCTTAATCGGTTCATCGACCATTTCCGACATGATCGCGCAGATCGCCGACGAATCGATCCCGCCCGAGAGAAACATTCCGAGCGGAACGTCCGCCATCAGACGCAATTTGACCGATTCTTTGAAAAGTTCGCGCCACTCGTCGATAAATTCCGCGTCGGATCTCGGCTCGTGTTTGGGCTCGAACCGAACGTCCCAAAATTCTTCGATCTTCAAATTTCCGTCTTGCCAAAATAAACTGTGTCCGGGAAGAAGCCGCTTAACGCCTTTAAAAAGCGTTTCGTCACGCGATGTCCCGTGATTGGCGAGCTGATCGGGCAGCGCGTTGTAATTTAGTTCAGGTTTGATCGCGCCCGCTTCCAAAAGCGTTTTGATCTCCGAGCCGAAAAACAAATTTCCTTCCGGGTCGTGAACATAATAAAGCGGTTTGACGCCCAAACGGTCGCGGGCGATGAAAAGCGTTTTTTCGCGCCGGTCGTAGATCGCAAAGGCGAACATTCCGCGCAATTTTTCGACCGCTTTCGCGCCGTATTCTTCATAAAGATGGAGAATCGTTTCGGTGTCGCAATGCGTTTTGTAAACGTGACCTTTCGCTTCGAGTTCAGCGCGGTAATCGGCGTGATTATAAACTTCGCCGTTATAAATGATGACGAGCGAGCCGTCTTCATTGAACATCGGTTGGGCGCCGTGCGAAACGTCCACGATCGAAAGGCGGCGATGCCCGAGACCGATTGTTTCGTCCGTAAACATTCCGCCGTCGTCCGGTCCGCGATGAAACTGCACGTCGCGCATTTTGGTTAAAACCCGCTCGTCAGCCCTTCGCTTTGATTTTTTGGAAAAAGCTATTCCGTTGATTCCACACATAAATAAAAGTTGGCAGAAAGTTGGCGGGAAGTTGCGGGAAGTTTGCAGAAAAGTTGGCAATTGCAGATATTAAACTCTTCGTAATTATCTCTGACTATTTGTAACTCGGCAACTTGGTGTAAAGTTCGAGCCAAAGCTCGCGAACATTTTCCCAACTGTATTTTACAACTTCCGCGTGCGCTTTGGCGACAATTTTTTTCGCAACATCCTGATTTTCAAGCAAAAAGATCGCTTTTTGCGCCAAATTTTCAAAATCCTGCGGCTCGACCAGCAAACCCGTTTCGCCGTTCGCGACCAAATACGGAATGCCGCCCGACGCATAGGAAACGATCGGCGTTCCCGCCGAAAACGCTTCGATAAACGAAAGCGGCATATTATCGACGACCGACGAATTCAGATAAATATCCGTTTTTGCATAAAGCCGCGCCATTTCTTCGTTCGATATTCTGCCGACAAATTCGACATTTTCAAGTTTCAGATCTTTCGCGAGTTGTTTCAATTCGGCTTCTTCGCTGCCGAAACCGGCGACAAAAAGCGCGGCTTCCGCAAACTGTTTTTGAATGATCTGAAAGGCGCGTAAACAATCCGAAACCTGATAATGCGCTTCAAAATTGCGATTTGAAAGAAAAACCGGACGAAACTTTTCGCGCTTGCGAAATTTAAAATTCGCGCTATCGACAAAATTATAAATCGCCTCTGCCTTCAAATCATATTTCGCGAAAACATCGACCAAAAACTCTGACGGCACCGCAATGCAGTCGAATTTTCGCATCGTCGGCAACGCGGTTCTTTTCCACGTTTCGAGATGCCGCGCCAGTTCGCCACTGTGATAATTCAAGATCGTTTTTTTGCCGTAGATCTTCGCTGCCAAAAGCGGCGGCAAAGTAGCAATAATATAGCCCGTCATTGCCGCCGAAGAAATCAGCACGACATCGAATTTATAAACTTTTTTGAAAAGCGACCACCAAAATTTGAGCGAAGCAAAGATCGTCCGCAAATATTTGATGTTTTTGAAAATCGTTTCAGGATTATTCGGCAGAAAATCTATTTCGATCTGTTCGTCAGCCGCAAAGGCATCGAGCAAGCGTTTCGCCTGAATCGATTGCCCGCCGATCTCGTGCATCGAAGTCGCGACCAGCAGAACTTTTATCTTTTTTGCAGTTTTATCGCTCATTTAGCCGTTTTGAGTTCAGCCTTCAGGCTGTTTTCGCCGCTCTTCACTGGCGAAAAAGCACGCTCAAGCGTGGATTCTAAACTTTATAAAGTTTTAAAGTATTTTCCAATTGGGCGGCGCACGAAAATTTTTCTTCGACGATTTTTCTGCCTTTTTTACCGAACTCTTGTGCTATTTCTTCCCGTTGCAAAAGCTCGATCAAACGATTCGCCATCATTTCATCATCGTCCGATTCAACCAAAAAACCTGTTTCATTTTCGACAATCGCTTCGCTTGCGCCACCGACATTTGTGGCAACAACCGGAAGTCTTGCCGCCATATATTCCAAGATCGAATTTGAAAAACCTTCGCTAAAGCTCGTCAAAACACCCGCAAAACTGATCCGAAGAAGTTCGGGAACGCGCGTGCAGCGACCGATAAAATGTGTGTTTTCAGTAACTTTCAGTTCTTTCGCCAAACTTTTCAAACTTTCCAAAAGTTCGCCTTCGCCCGCGAACACAAAATGCGCGTTCGGGAATTTCTGCAAAACTTTTTGCGCGGCGCGCAGAAACATCGGCTGATTTTTAACCTCATGGCGCAGATTAGCAACGAGCGTGATGAATTTGATATTTTCATCCGCCGGCAACCCGAATTCCGCGCAGATCGTTTTTCTGTCCAATAGTTTCGGCGTTAATCTGTCCAGATCCAAACCGTTGTAAATAACCTTGATCTTGGCGGCGGAAATGCCTTCGGCAAGCAGATATTTTTTGACGGCTTCGGAATTGGCGACGATCGCATTTGCCTGCCGGAACGCAAATTTTTCGATAAATTTCTGCGTCTTTGTGCGCATTCCGCCGGTTTCGCGTTTCGAGGCAATGGCGAGCGGAACTTGGGCGAGCTGCGCGGCGAACATTCCGAAAATATTCGTGTAAAAATCGTGTGAGTGAACGATTTCGATTTTGTTTTCACGCAAAAACCGGGCGCATTTCATCAATTGTTTGACGAAATTCGCATTGTAAAAAGAGGTCAGTTTGAATTCGGGAATTTCCGTAAAACCGAGATTTTCAACTTCCGTGCGCAAAACTCCGGCGTTTTCGAGCGTCGCGATCGAAACATTATATTTGCCGTCCGCGACGAGCAGACGCGCGAGCTGCACGGCTTGGCGTTCCGAACCGCCCTGATGAAAACTGCCGATCAGTTGGAGAACGTTTTTCATATAGTGAACACAGTACATGGTGAAAAGTTTTAAATCAAAATCTTATACTATGCACTTTGCACTTTCCACTATTCCAAGTTTTTCAAGATATACGTCGAAGATTTTTTCTGCGGAAGCGAAACGCTGAAGATATTTTCGCTTGTGCGGACATTTAGGCGGTTTCCCAACCGACGCGCGACGGCGAATTTCAGTTCGTTCGGATAATT
>JBBQOA010000420.1:0-4675 GCA_038330465.1 Pyrinomonadales bacterium | reverse complement strand
CGGGCGCAGCATTATCTCTGGCGGTTTTGGCGGCATCTGCCGCGTGCTGGTCGCGTCACGATCTTTGACCGGAGTTGGTATGGTCGGGTTTTAGTTGAACGAGTCGAAGGTTTTGCTCGTGAAGATGAATGGAAACGTGCATTTGCCGAAATAGTTAATTTTGAGGAACAACTTTATGATCGCGGCATCATTTTGCTAAAATTTTGGATCCACATCGACAAAGATGAGCAATTGCGGCGGTTTCAATTAAGACAGAATACGCCTTATAAACATTACAAAATCACCGATGAAGATTTTCGCAACCGCGAAAGATGGAGCGATTACGAAATTGCCGCGAACGAGATGATCGAACGAACCGGAACGGAATTCTCGCCGTGGCATCTGATTGAAGCCAATGACAAGAAATTTGCCCGCATCAAAGCTCTCAAAATTTGCTGCAAACGTCTTAAGGATTCGCTCTAAGCTTCTTTAATAATAAGTTTGGAGCATTCAAGTTATTTCAGAAATGTTTTCGGCAAGAATAATAGACATCTTTCCAAAATAGTTTTTTTAACGCCAAGGCGGCAAGTTTTTTTTATCAGAAATCCTTTGGTTGAATTTCTGATAAACACTGCAAATTTCAAACGGGTTTGGCTAAACTTTTAATTTTTCGCTGAATTTATCTTGGCGGTCTTTACGGCTCCGGTGACTTGGCGTTAAAATTCCGGTTGAATTTCTGAACTCTTCATTTTGGAAAGATGTCTAATGATCAGCGGCATTTAACGCGTGAAGAATTGATCATTCCTTCGGGACCCGATGACTACGAAGAAACTTATTTTTGTCCAAAAATTTGTATAAATTCTCCCAGCAATAAAGTCTGTGCAAGTCATTTTTCTCAAGATGAGGCAAAAGGCTGAACCTTTTTGCCTCATCTTCAATTTTTATTTTAGGAATTTCCAAACAGTGCCTGATAAAATTCGCCTTATATTTCTAATAGATAGCTCATTCCAAAAAAAGATCGAGTAAAATATAAAATTTGGCACGAATCTTGCCGAAGGTTTATGATGTTGACAATCTTCGGTTTTAATATATTTTTCCGAAGAATGTAGGTCGGATGCGGGTTATCTGATTATTTTCGAACTTCCTTTAAATTGAAACTATGACAGAACGGATTGCCGGATTTTCTGATTCGTTCCACTAACTCCTTGCATAGATTTACCTTTTTGTGTTAAACATTAAGCAGAGTTGCAATGCTCGGCGCTGACTCTGCTATCCAAATCTGGACAATGCGCCCTCCGAAGTCCAGCCAACGAAAAATCCTTTGAAATCATCAATGTAGGCAAGAACTTGCTATTTACTTTCAGCAAGTCGGCTTTGAAAATTCGTCAAAGAACTGGTTGAAACACAAACGAAGTTTTCAGCCATTGAACAAAATGGCGAGGAGAAACAAATGAAAAACGAAATGGCTACGAAAAAGAAACAAATGACGGAAAAAATGGTTTTGCTCGATCCCGACCAAAAATCGCCGCGAGCAAAAGAATTTGAGGATAAACTTTCAGCGCGAATTGTCGGTCAGGAACGTGCTGTTCGGCGGATGAGCGGTCTTTTCCAGATTTATCTTGCCGGTATGAACAATCCAGCGCGTCCGGTCGGCACACTCTTGTTTTTAGGTCCGACCGGTTCGGGAAAAACGCGTGTCGTCGAAGCGGCAGCGGAAGTTCTTTTTGGTGAACCACATGCCGTTGTCAAGATCGATTGCGCCGAATTCCAACATTCGCATGAAATTGCCAAACTGATCGGCTCACCTCCGGGATATTTGGGACATCGTGAAACCTCGCCGATGCTCACGCAGGAAAATCTCGACAAAGCCCACACCGATGATAATAAATTGACCTTTGTTCTCTTTGATGAAATCGAAAAAGCCTCTGATTCGCTGTGGCAGCTGCTGCTCGGAATTTTGGACAAAGCGACCTTAACACTCGGCGATAATCGACGGGTTGATTTTTCCAAAACGGTCGTCATTATGACCTCGAATCTCGGCGCCCGCGAAATGTCCGATATGATTTCGGGCGGCATCGGTTTTGCTCCGACGAAAACTGGCAAACCGCAGGAAGATACCGAAATCGATACAAAAATATACCGCACGGCGCTCGAAGCCGCGAAACGTAAATTCTCGCCCGAATTTATGAATCGGATTGACAAAGTTGTCGTCTTCCGCAGTCTTCGGGAACATCATCTGCGTCAGATCCTGAGCATCGAATTGCGCGATGTGCAAGCCCGCATCACCGAATCTGCCGGAACAAAATTCATCTTTGAATGCACCGAAGAAGCGCGCGAGTTTTTACTCAAAGAAGGAATTGATCTGAAATACGGCGCACGTCATCTGAAACGCGCGATCGAAAGATTTCTGGTCTATTCGCTTTCAAATCTGGTCGCAACCCAGCAAGTCGAAACCGGCGATCTGGTGTTGGTCGATTATGACGAAGACGAGGACAAACTTACCTTCGGCAAACAATCAGGCAAAATGATTGTCAGCGATTCAGGCGAATCAGACTTTGACGAAGAACTTGAATCAGACTCTGATTCGATCGGTCTGCCGCTTCCGCAGGCACATGCCGCCGCTTCGGGAAAAGGCGAAAACACCGAAAATTAATTTTGTTGGATAAATAATCAAAAGGCGGGAAGCTAATTAGCTTCCCGCCTTTTTTCTTTTTTCATATTATTCCGAAGTTTTTTTCTTTATCACGGTTTTTCTCCCAACTCGTTTTAAGTTCAATTTCTGTATTTTGTGTTTTATTCTGTTTTTAGAATCTTTATGAAATCATTCTCAAAATAGTTTTTTATTTCATCCCGGATTTTCCGAAATGCCGCCAGACGAGTTTCTTCATTGCCTTGAATTTCCGCCGGATCTTCAAATGTATGATGAATAACCTTGGTTTTCGCAG
Organism: Pyrinomonadales bacterium; assembly: GCA_038330465.1. Classification (GTDB taxonomy): domain Bacteria; phylum Acidobacteriota; class Blastocatellia; order Pyrinomonadales; family Pyrinomonadaceae; genus JAFDVJ01. Next base: position 1,751 of record JBBQOA010000420.1, on the reverse strand, counting down.
GGAAATACGGACAATTTTCTTTGGCATTGTCACAAACGGTCAAAACATAATCGATTTCTTGACCCGCAAATTCATCGACCGATTTTGAACGATTATTTGAAATATCAATGCCGATTTCCGCCAACGCCCTGATCGCTTCCGGACGCACGATCGAAGGTTTTGTGCCAGCGCTGTATGTTTTATATATGTGTTGCGTAATATGTTTCAATAAACCTTCCGCCATTTGCGAACGTGCCGAATTTCCGGTGCATAAAATCAAGATCTTTTTCATTTCAGACATCATCAAACCTCCAATTTAAATTAACTGCGGATCGAATTTATCTTTTTGACGAAGCGCCACGCGAACCAAAAGAATGAGCACCGGAACTTCGATCAACGGACCGATCACGGCGGCAAAGGCAACGCCTGAATTAATGCCGAATACCGCGACCGCGACGGCAATTCCGAGTTCAAAATTATTTCCGGCGGCGGTAAAAGCAAGCGAAGTGCTTTTTGCATAATCGGCGCCGGCTTTTTTGGCAAGATAAAACGCGCTGAAAAACATCAGGACGAAATAAATTATCAGCGGAATTGCAATGCGGACGACATCAAAAGGAATTTGCACGATTAATTGTCCTTTATAGCTGAACATTACAACGATCGTAAAAAGCAAAGCAATCAGTGTCAGCGGACCGATCTTCGGGATAAAAACATTCTGATACCAGTCTTTTCCCTTTACTTTCAGTAAGACAACGCGCGTCAGCATTCCGGCGATAAACGGAATTCCGAGATAAATAAACACGCTTTCCGCAATTTGGACGATGCTGATGTTGACGACGACGCCTTCGACCCCGAATAAAGGCGGCAGGATCGTCACAAAAAGATAGGCGTAAAAACTGTAAAAAAGAACCTGAAAGATACTGTTAAAAGCGACCAAGCCCGCCACATATTCGTTATCGCCTTTCGCTAAATCATTCCAAACAATGACCATCGCAATGCAGCGCGCGATTCCGATCATGATCAAGCCGATCATATAATCAGGTTTGTCGGGAAGCAGTAAGATCGCCAGAAAGAACATCAAAAGCGGACCGATGATCCAGTTTTGCAAGAGCGACAGTGCGAGAATCTTTTTATTGCGAAAAACGCCCGCAAGCTCTTCATATTTGACTTTCGTAAGCGGCGGATACATCATCAGGATCAACCCGACAGCGATCGGGATATTTGTTGTTCCGGCTTGAAATTGATTGATAAAATCAGCCGTTTGAGGTAAGAAATAACCAAGCGCCACGCCAATTGCCATCGCCGTAAATATCCACAAGGTCAAATAACGGTCAAGAAACGACAATTTACCGATTGCCGAAATTTCAGCAGAATTTTTCATAGATAAATATGTATGAGCGAATGTATTATAAAAACTAAATTCGCGCCAATGATTGTCGTAAATCTTCGATCAGATCATCCGCGTTTTCAATCCCGACCGAAAGCCGCATCAATCCGTCGGTAATTCCCGCTTTTTCGCGCAAATCTTTTGGCGTGTTGGCGTTTGTCATTGAAGCCGAATGTTGAATGATCGTCTCTACGCCGCCGAGCGATGTCGCGATCGTGCAGAGCTTCAAATTGTTCAGAAACATTTTTCCGGCTTCGAGCGTCCCGACATCAAAGGCAATCATTCCGCCAAATCCGCGCATTTGTTTTTTGGCGATCGAATGATTTTGATGCGTTGATAAAGAAGGATGAAATACGGCTTTTACTTTTTTGTGCCCTTCTAAAAA
>JBBQOA010000419.1:0-4680 GCA_038330465.1 Pyrinomonadales bacterium | reverse complement strand
TCAGCGCTAGATGAACCATTTCTTTGTCCGGGTGATGAACTCGGCATATTAATGATTGGCGGTGTGCTCATCACGCCGCCGCCGCCGCCGATTCCCAGGTTATTGAGAAAAGTATTGTAGTAAATAGGGAAAATGACAGCTTCTGATTCTTCTGCTTCTCGGACAGTGCTTTCAAAACTCGCTCGGACAGAGGTTGTATCAACACCATCAGTGAACATCACGATCGCTTTGCGTCCAACGATTTTATTAAGTTGTTTTCTAAGGGAAAGATCAACTGCCTCATAAAGAGAAGTTCCATTGCCAAACCCGGTTCGTTTGATGGCTTTATAAATTTTATCTCGATCACCGGTCATATCAGTTAAAACATGAACTGAGGAATCAAACTCGATAACCATCACGTTATCTTGGGGCAACAAATGTCCAACAAATGCTGCCGCAGCGGCTTGGATTTCCTCGATTTTATAAGCAGTCGAAGGACTGACGTCAATCATTAAAACGACCGAGAACGGCTGGTCAGATGTGCCGAAATAAGTAATTTCTTGTTGAACGCCGTCTTCAAAAATGACAAAATCTTGCTTTTGCAGATCCGCAATATATAAGCCGTTACGATCGTTCACAGATACGGGAATTGTTACAAGATTAGTTTCGACCTTGATAACTTCGTTATCTTCAGAAGGATCGGAGGATTTTGATGAATCAATGGTTTGATTTGTCTGTTTATCGTTGTCAGTTTTATTATTTTTTTTATCAGATTTTTTAGAAGGTTGTTGACGTGGCGAAATCGAGCGTGGAGCATTGGGCGCTGATTCAGAATAACCCACAGAATCATTGGTATTGCCGGTGTTCTTAACGGTCTCGGTTTCTTGAACATCGGGTGTTGAAACCGGAGATGTTTGAACTGTCCGGATTTTTCTGCCGGACTGGGCGAAACCATTTGTTGATAAAACAAATAAAAAGGTGAACAAAATTGCTAATATTTTCATTTTTTTCAGGTTATTAAAAAATTGTAATTAAACTTTTTGATAGGATGCGAAGATTATCTAGAAAGTGCGCCGAAGTAAACTTACAAAAAGTAAATATTACAAATATTTTTTCTGAAATAAGTCGGGAGGAGGAAAGAATATGGTAAGCAGAAAAATTTTGGCTTGGAGAAATTAGAAATAAATTCGTAAAAGGGTGGGTGAGAATTTATTGTCATTGAAACCTGATTGTAGGGAAAAAGTTTGAGTTAAACCCAAATAATCCAACAAATATTACAAATTTTGTCCGCCAAATTTGAATATCAATAATTCGTGGCAAATAGAATCCGAAACAAGAAGATTTATGTTTGGATTTTGGTAGAAAGGATCTTCGTCGTAGAATTGAATAATGGATTGCGATAGTTTTTTTCGATGTCGGGTTTTGACGTGAAAATACGTCTAGGTTGACAGCCAAGAAAATTACCAAACTTTTATAAAATTTAATAGCAGAGACAAACAGGAGATTTATTTTTATGGACGCAACAACAAAAACAGAACGAAATCCACTACAAAGACTCGCCGATTACGGTCAATCGCCATGGTTCGACTTTATCCGTCGAAATTTGATTACGAGCGGTGAGTTGCAAAGATTAATTGACGAAGAAGGATTAAAAGGAATGACGTCGAATCCTGCGATCTTTGAAAAAGCACTTTCAGCAGGGGAGGATTATAAGGATTTCATCGCCGAAAACGCAGAGAAAGCTAAGGATGCGGTGGCGCTTTATGAGAAAATAGCGATCCGCGACATTCAAGATGCTGCCGATATTTTGAAAACTGTTTATGATGAGACCGAAAAGCGTGATGGTTACATCAGCCTCGAAGTTGCGCCGACGCTGGCAAATGACACAGAAAAAACTTTGGCAGAAGCGCGGCGTTTGTGGAAACTTGTTGATCGTCCGAATTTGATGGTCAAAGTTCCGGCAACCGAAGCCGGTTTTTCAGCCATCGAGCAACTGATTTCAGAGGGAATCAACATCAATGTGACACTGCTTTTTTCGCAGGATGCTTACCGTAAAGTCGCCGAGGCTTACATCGCCGGTCTCGAAAAATATTCTGAACAAAGCGACGATTTAGGTTCGGTCGCTTCGGTCGCCAGCTTTTTTGTGTCAAGAATTGACAGTTTGGTTGATTCGCAAATTGAAGAAAAGTTATCAGCAGCCGAAGGTGAAGAAAAAACATTGCTTGAAAGCCTGCGCGGAAAAGTAGCGATTGCAAATGCGAAAATGGCATATCAGGCATATCAAAAAATATTTTCTGGTTCAAGATGGGAAAAATTAGCCGCCAAAGGTGCCCAAACGCAAAGAGTTTTGTGGGCTTCGACCGGAACGAAAAATGCCGATTACAGCGACGTTTTATATATTGAAGAATTGATCGGGAAAGAGACGGTAAACACAATTCCGCCGACGACTTGGAATGGTTTTAAGGATCACGGCAAACTTCGCGAAAGTTTGACGGAAAATATCGTTGGCGCGCAAAAGACACTTGATGATCTGGAGAAATCGGGAATTTCATTGGAAAAGGTAACCGATCAATTGCTGATGGATGCCGTCAGATTATTCGTCGAACCGTTTGATAAGATGATCGCGGCGGTTGAGAAAGCAATGGAAACACAAAATTAACCTGTGTCAGTAAATTAATAACTGAAGCAAATAAAAAGTTTGACCGTCGGAACGTCGGCAGCTTACCGGATTTGTAACGACAGGGCGCCGGAGCCGCCAGGACCCCAAAGTTAAATTCAGCAAAAAGGCACAAGGTTTTGCCAAACTCGCTTGAATTTTGCTGTATTTTGCAGAAATTCAACCAATGGATTTCCAAAAAACACATTGCGACTTAGTAGGTTTGCGCCTTGGCGTTAGAAAAAAACAATTTTGGAAAGATGTCGATTATTTTTATAATCCGGAAACCACCTTTGATCCACGATCAGAACCGAAATCGATAAAAATTATTTTGATTTAAATGCTTTCACAATTTCAACGATCACGATCGGAAGCGACAAGGAAAGACCGATCACGAACCAATCGGTCGAATGTGGTTGGACTATTTCTAAAACCTCTGCGAGTGGCGAAAAATAGATGGCGAAGATCTGCAAAACGAAAACAATTCCAACCGCCGCGAAAATATATGGATTGCTGAAAAAACCTTTGAACGCCGAATGCGATCGTGAACGGCAATTGAATAAATGTCCTAATTGCACGCCGACAATGGTCAGCAGCGCGATCGTTCGGGCGTGTTTTCCTGCGCCGTATTCATTTAACGCCCAGAGATAAGCGGCGAGCGCGATTGCCGCGAGCATCAAGCCTTGCCAAAAAATCAGAAACATAAAATTCCGGGAAAGCATCGATTCATTCGGCGAATGCGGTTTGCGGCGCATTGTTTCCGGACTTGAAGGTTCGACCGCCAAAGCGAGCGCCGGAAAAACATCGGTGACGAGATTGATCCAAAGAATCTGCAAAGGCAATAGCGGCAATGGTAGTCCGATAACGATTGCTGCAAAGATCACGAGAACTTCAGCCAAATTTTCGGCAAACATCAAATGAACAAATTTGAGAATGTTCGCATAAATGGTCCGTCCGCCCTCGATCGCGCCGACAATCGTTGAAAAATTGTCGTCGGTTAAAACAATGTCAGCAGCTTCTTTGGCAACCTCAGTTCCGCGCATTCCCATCGCAATGCCGATATTTGATTGTTTCAGAGCAGGCGCGTCATTGACGCCGTCCCCGGTCACCGCGACAATCTCGCCGGCTCCTTGCAAAGCCTTAACGATACGGAGTTTATCTTCAGGCGAAACACGCGCGAAAACATGCGCACGGCGCGCCATTTCCGCCAGTTTCTCACCGCTCGATTCTGACATTTCGCTTGAGTGCAGAGCAAAAACTTCCGCTCCTTCGCTCAAATTCAGTTTGCGGGCGATCGCCCGCGCCGTGTTGATCTGATCGCCGGTCAGCATGACGATCCGGATTCCTGCCGTTTGCGCATTTTCGACCGCTTCGGCGACTCCGATACGCGGTGGATCGCTCATCCCGACAAAGCCTAAGAAGGTGTAGTTTTGTTGTATTATTTCATCTGAATCAGCATCTACGGAATCTTTGATGTTCTTGTCAGCAAATGCCAGAACCCGCAAGGCGCGACTTGCCATTTCTTCATTAAGTTTAAGAAAATCTGCGTGTTTTTCTTCCGTCAGCGAAACCGTGGTTCCATCTAAGGAAATATATTTATCGCAAAGATCTAAAATAACGCCGGGAGCGCCTTTCATTGCGGCAAAGGTCAGGCAATCTTTATCCTGCAAAACGGTTATCATTCGTTTGGTCGTAGAATCAAACGGAAATTCGCGGAGTTTTTTGTAAACAGATCTTTCGGTTTCAGAATCCATCCCGAATTTTTCGGCGGCTGCGAGCAGCGCGGTTTCAGTCGGGTCGCCGATTGATTTATGCTGACCGTCGGCTTGTTTTTGATATGACGATTCATTACATAAAAAACTGACGCGTAGCAGGCGTTGAATATTTTCATCTGTTAACGTGTCGGTTTTTGTAATGAGCGTAATCGTTTCGTCCGTTTCGGAAATATCAATTTTACGGCTGTTTGCCATTTGATATTCCTGAACGGTCATCCGATTTTCCGTCAGCGTTCCGGTTTTATCGGTGCAGATAACAGTCGAACTGCC
>JBBQOA010000418.1:0-4683 GCA_038330465.1 Pyrinomonadales bacterium | reverse complement strand
AAGCTGCAAAAGTTTGCCGTCAACTATAAACATCGGATTTGTTCCTTCCTTGACGTCTTCGATGTCCTTGCCTCTGATTTCCAAAGTATAGGATTTTTCAGGTGTGTTGCTGATAAATAAATAGCCATAATCGGTTTTGATCGATGATCTTCCATAAATTATTTTTTGCTGCGCCGAAACAATCTGGCTTAACAAACAAATGGTCATCGCGGCAAACATCAATCCGTTTATTTTTATTAATTTTGTCATTGAGCTGGTCATCCTCGCTTTATTTATTTCAAAATGCCGAAAACTTTTTTGAGCAGGCTCGTCGTTCTGCCGAGCGGATCTTTGCGAATCTTTTGTTCCTCTTGGGCGACCATAAAAAACAATCCGTCGAGTGCTTTTTGCGTCACATAGCCGTCGAGATCGCTTGCGTCACTACCTAAAAATCTCGCGGCAAATCCATATTTACCGATCATCGTTTTATATTTGTTGGTGACGCCGGTTTCTTCGGTAAATTTTTCGACGATCGGACGAAATTTCTCACGCAGAGTTTCCTCGCTCGTGCGCCGGAAAAACTGCGTCGCGGAATCATTTTCGCCACTCAACAGAATTTTTCGCGCGTCGTCGAAACTCATTTGTTTGATCGCCTCGACAAAAACGTCGATCGCGACCGGAACCGCCTTTTCCGCCGCATGATTCATCGACGCGACAAATTCGTCAACCAATTTCCCCTGACCCGCAAAACGCAAGGTTTTTTCGACCTTTTGCAGATTTTTCGGAAGCGGGATCTTGACGCGGACATCGTTTAAAAACCCGTTTTCCCTGCCGAGATTATCGATCGCAAACCGGACGCCGTTTGAAAGCGCTTCTTTCAAACCGCCGGCAATTTCAGTGTCAGAAACGGTCGTTGTCGTCGTTGTTTTTTTAACCGTCTTTTTATTCTTTTTGCTCGTCTGCCCGAATGAAAAACTTGCCAATAATAAAACGCAAATCAACCCCGTCAATCCAAATTTTATCAACTTCATAATGAATGTTCTCCTTTTTTGATTTGGGGGCAAACTGCTTTTTTTGATGCAATTTCAAGCGCCGACGGGCAAATTTTATTTGGCTTTGCCCTGATTGGCGACCGCTTCCTGCGCGGCTTTGATCGCTTCGGCGTCGCCGAGATAATAGCTTTTGAGCGGTTTCAGATCGGCGTCGAGTTCATAAACGAGCGGCACGCCGGTCGGAATATTGAGATTGACGATCTCTTCATCGGCAATTTTGTCGAGATGTTTGACGAGCGCCCGCAGCGAATTGCCGTGCGCGGCGATGATCAACCGCTTACCGCCGCGAACCTTTGGCGCGATCTCATTTTCCCAGTACGGGACAAACCGCGCGACCGTGTCTTTCAAACATTCGGTCAAAGGAATTTCCGCATCGGTCAGATCATTGTAACGGCGGTCGTTGCGCGGATTTCGCTCGTCGCTCGCGTCCATCGCGGGCGGCGGAATATCGTAACTGCGGCGCCAGATATGAACTTGTTCTTCGCCGTATTTGGCGGCGGTTTCCGCTTTGTTCAAGCCCTGCAGACTGCCGTAATGGCGTTCGTTCAAACGCCAGGTTTTAATGACCGGCAGCCATAATGTGACCATTTCTTCGAGAATGCTGTTGAGTGTCCGGATCGCCCGCTGTAAGACCGAAGTATATGCCAGATCGAACTCAAAACCTTCAGCTTTGAGCAATTCGCCCGCGCTGCGCGCTTCTTCGCGTCCTTTCGCGGAAAGATCGACATCTTTCCAGCCGGTAAAACGATTTTCCTTGTTCCAAACGCTTTCGCCGTGTCTGATCAAAACTATTTTGTACATAACAGTTATTGTAGATTTGAAACTTCAAATTTCAAATTTCAGTTTCATTATTTAATATTTTCTGCGCTTCGCCGATCAAATAGAGCGAACCGGTCACCAAGATCAAACCATCTTGACCGGCAAGTTCTTCGGCTGATCTTAACGCGTCCTCAACATTTTCCGTGATTGTAACCTTTTCGCGTTCGATATCTTCACGAACCATTTCATACAGTTCGGCGCCGCTCATCGCGCGCGGATTATCCGGCGCGGTCAGAATAATTGCCCGCGCTTTGGGAAAAAGTATCGCGCAAATTTCCGGAATATTTTTATCGCGCATCGCGCCGAAGATCAGCACGAGCGGTTTCTCGACAAACTCATCGAGAAATTCGCGCAAAGCCCGGGCGCCGCTGATGTTATGCGCGCCGTCAAAAAGATATTTTCCGGTAAATTCCAAACGTCCTTTGTGCCGCGCTTTTTCCAAACCTTTCCAAATACTTTCTTTTTCAATTTGAAAACCAAACTCACGCAGGATTTCGGCAAGGTTGACGGCAACGATCGCGTTTGTAATTTGATGTTTGCCCGCGAGTCCCAAAACGATATCGTGATAAATATCATTTTCGGTCGAAAAATTAATGGCAATTATTGGCTGATTATTTTCAAACCTGTATTTTTTAATAAAAAAATCGCTTGAAACACAAATCGGTTCAACACCGACTTCGCGGCATTTGTCCAGAATTACGAGTTCGGCTTCCTGTTTCTGCGGCGCGAGAATTACTTTTGTGTCTTGGCGAATAATCGCCGCTTTTTCAGCCGCAATTTCTGCTAAAGTGTCGCCCAAAATTCGCTGATGATCGAAATCGATCGGCGTGATTGCGACGATTTCGGCAATGGCGGCGGTCGTCGCGTCAAAACGTCCGCCGAGACCTGTTTCCAAAATCACTAATTCAATTCTCGCTTCGGCAAAGGCATTCAAAGCAATCGCCGTAACCTGTTCAAAATAAGTCGGAACAGTTTCGAGTTCGCTCGTTTCGACAAGTTTTGTGCTGATTTCTCTAATCCGTGTCGCGTGTCGGGCAAATTCGTTTTCATTGATTTCTTCGCCATTGATTCTGATTCTTTCGGTGATCGACACAAGGTGCGGCGAGGTCGTCGCGCCGACACGGATTCCCGCCGAAACGCAGATCGATTCGAGAAAGGCGACCGTCGAGCCTTTGCCGTTGGTGCCGGCGATCTGGATTTTTAAGTAATTATTTTCGGGATTTCCGAGCGCCGAAAGAAGCGTGCGAATATTTTCCAAACCGAGCTTCATCGCCAAAACTTCGTTGCCGAGACCGTAAAGATATTCGATTGATTCGTCGAAATTCACTGCGTTTCGTTCTGAAAAAATCTGCGGTGATAATTGATCTGTCCGAGATGATAATCGAAATGCGTCAATAGATGAACCATCATCCAACCCGTTGTCACCGACGCGCCTTGATACGGTTCGGAATAATTTTGGCTCAGGTCATTTTCCGATAAATTTTCCAAAACTTTGGCGACGATTTCCGATGTTTTATAAATCTCAGCCAGAAGTCCGGCGCGGTAAATATCTTTTGACGAAAATTCAGCGGCGCGGTCGCGAACAAAATCCGTTACGCCGAGATTTGTGCCGAAAAAATGTTTCAGATTGCCGATCAGATGGAGACCGAGATTGCCGCCCGAATTTGTGATCTGCCCGCCGGTTTTCCAGAGATCTTCATCGTTTTGATAAAGATTTATTTCGGCTCGCAATTTTTGCAGATCGCGCTCGTAAATTTTCGCTAAAACTTCTTTCATAAACATTTAAACCTTGATCGCGGGATTCATCATAAAATCGAGCAGACGGATCAAAGTTTCGCGCATTTCGCGGCGGTCAACAACCATATCGACCATTCCGTGTTCAAGCAGGAATTCGCTCCGCTGAAAACCTTTCGGCAGTTTTTGGCGAATCGTCTGTTCGATCACGCGCGGTCCGGCAAAACCGATCAGCGCTTTCGGTTCGGCAAGAATGCAATCGCCGAGCATTGCAAAGCTCGCCGTGACGCCGCCGGTCGTCGGGTCGGTGAGCACCGAGATGAACGGCAGCTTGTGCTTGTCGAGCCGCGCCAGCGCGCCGGAAATCTTGGCCATCTGCATCAGCGAGAGCGCGCCTTCCATCATGCGGGCGCCACCCGAGACGCAGACGATGATCACCGGCATGCGCGCGGCGATCGCGCGCTCGATGCCGCGCGTGATTTTTTCGCCGACCACCACGCCCATGCTGCCGCCGATGAAGCCGTACTCCATCGCGGCGATCACCGTCGGGATGCCGTCCACGGTGCCGTTGGCGACGATCACGGCGTCCTTCATGCCGGTGCTGGCGATCGACGCCTTGAGGCGCGACTTGTACGGCTTGGTGTCGGTGAAGCCGAGCGGGTCGGTCGAGGTGAGCTCCTTGTCGAACTCGGTCCACTCGCCGTCGAACAGCAGGCGTAGCCGCTCGGCCGCGTTGATGCGGAAGTGATGCGCGCACTTCGGGCAGACGTTCAGGTTGGCGGCGAGATCCTTGTTGTAGATGACCTGCGAGCAGCCGGGACACTTGACCCACAAACCTTCCGGCACCCGGCTCGGCTTTTCCTTGGCCGGCGCCGCCATCGGCTTGCGCGCTTTCTTGAACCACGCCATAGGTGGACAGCTTAGCAGGGCTGAGGGCTGAGGGCTCAGGGCTAGGGCTCAGGGCTAGGGCTAAGGGCTAGGGACTCTCGTGGCGGCTTCGTGTCAACCCTGAGCCCTGAGCCCTGAGCCCTACTTGGTCCTTGGCACGTAGTAGCGCGTGCCCGGGCCCATCCCTCTGATCTGCTTGATCAGATCGTCG
>JBBQOA010000417.1:0-4689 GCA_038330465.1 Pyrinomonadales bacterium | reverse complement strand
GCGAAATTATTGCGACGGCTCATAACCGTTGGTTGTGGTCAAAAGCCGCTCAGGAACGCGAGCGACTCCGGAATGCAGAAGCTAAATCGATCAAGCAAAAAGTCGTCTGGACGATCAAAAAGGCAATCAGTTATCCGTTTGCCAATCGATCGGGATTAAATATTCTGTCGGCTTTCGAACGGACTTCGAGCCGTGTTTTTCGAACAACGGATGAATATGTCAACCTTTTAAAAAAAATCAAACCCGGGCTTGTTTTTAACGGCTCGCACATTCACAGCCGCGTCGCCATTCAAGCCGTCCAAGCCGCGCAATGGCTTGGAATTCCGACCGCGACATTTATTTTCAGTTGGGATAATTTAACCTCGCAAGGTCGTATAATGTTGCCGTATGATTACTTTTTGGTTTGGAACGAAGCCTTGAAATCTCAACTTCTCGAAATGTATGAATGGATTCAAGAAGACCGGGTTTTTATAACGGGCACGCCGCAGTTTGATTTTCATTTTCAGCCGAAATTTTATCAAAGCCGCGAAGATTTTTGCACCAAGATCGGCGCTGATCCGTCGCGCCCGATCGTGCTTTACTCGACGGGAATGGCAAATCATATGCCGGGCGAACCTGAAATTGTCGAAGAAATCGCCGATATGCTGAAAGAAATCGCGACTGAAAATTCACCTCAACTTTTGGTCAGGGTTTATCCGAAAGATTTGACCGGACGTTTTGATGAATTAAAACAACGCCGGACAGATATTTTATTCCCGAAAATTGCCTGGGAAGAAGGTTGGATGACGCCCAAATTTGAAGATTCGGCTGATCTGGTCAACACGGTTCGGCACGCGGATTTTGGAATTAACGTCGCCTCAACCATTTCACTTGAATTATGTATGTTCGATAAACCGGCGATAAATGTCGGTTATAATCCATTGAGTGTTGAAGAAAGTGAGCTTTCTTACGCAACTTATTATAATTTCGACCATTATCGCCCCCTTGTCGAAAGCGGCGCCGTCGAAGTCGCTTATGATCGGCGGCAAATGCGTGAATTGATGCGACGCGCGCTTGAAGCTTCAAATCATTCGACAAATGAACGGCAAAACCTAATTAAAGATATGTTCGGCGAGCTGCTTGACGGAAATTCCGCGCAACGCGTTGCCCGGATTTTACTCGAAATCTCCGCGAAAACAAAATAATATGCCAGACCGAAACGACAAAATTTCCGTAGTCACACCGACGCTGCACCGACCGTCGGAAGTTTTGGAATTACTCGAAAATTTGTCCGCCCAATCGATCCTTCCGTTTGAGGTTATTTTGGTCGATGGTGCTCCGGGCAAAGCACACGAAACTGAAAACGCAGTTAAAAAGGTGTTGCAATCATTTCCGTTCGAAATTCGATACATTCGTCACGGCGGCGGAACAGCGATTCAGCGAAATGTTGGGATTGATGCGGCAAAAGGCGATTTTATCGCGTTGGTTGATGATGATGTGCGGCTCGATAAATATTTTTTGAGCAAAATGCTTGATGTTTTTGACGCCGATGAACCGAAAAAAATCGGTGGTGTCGTCGGTTATCGCAACAATCGGCATATTCAAATCGAGAATTCACAGCGTTGGCGTTGGTATAAACGTCTGCATTTGCTGACGACCTTCGAACCCGGTCGTTATGATTTTGAAACCGGATATCCGATCAACAACAATCTGCAGCCGCCCTTTGAAGGCGTTCGTCCGGTTGATTTTATGACGACGGCGTGCGCCGTTTGGCGGCGTGAAGTTTTCGATTCGGGTTTGCGCTTTCATCCGTTTTTTTACGATTATGGAATACTCGAAGACGCGCATTTTTCGCTTCGCGCAAATCGTCAATGGATGTTGCTGCAAAATGGCGAAGCGCATTGCGATGAACTGCATTCACCGAACGGACGCGAAAACAGCCGAAAAATCGGTTATAAATGCGTTGTTAATTACTATTTTGTTTTTCAGGATTTGATGCGTCCGTTGTCATTTGCAATGAAATTCCGTTTTTGGAGATTTCAGGCTTTTGAATTTCTTCGGATCAGCGGCTCTGCCCTGCGCCGCCGAAATTGGAGTAATGTTCAGGAAATATTCGGAAGAATCCAGGGCGTTTTTGCAGTCTTATTCGGAGCGGCAAATTTTCACGGTTAATTTATTGGAACTGTAAACAAACGACTGCTGTTAATTCCGGTCAAAGTAAAATGTCAATCAATGCCGACGCGATCGAGCGTGAAAAAAATCGAATTGAAGCAGAATATCGGCGCCGCGAAACCGAAATTGAAGCCGATCTGTACGCACCGTGGCAGCCGTCGGAAAGTTTTATGGTGTCCGAAAGGAAAAACACCGCCGCAGTTCTGCTTCACAAAGCCGGAAAATTTCCGCAGGGCGGTGACCAATGTTTGGAAATCGGCTACGGAAAATTGGGTTGGCTTGCGGATTCACTTTCTTGGGGACTTTGCGTAAGGGATTTGCACGGCATCGAACTCGACGAAAAACGCGCGCAAATTGCGCAAATTGCTTTACCCGAAGCAGATTTAAGAATCGGCGATGCGACCGCGTTGCCTTGGGAACCAGGATACTTCAAGGTTGTTGTGGTTTCAACCGTTTTTTCTTCAATCTTGGATTTTACGGTGAGAAAACTGATTGCCGAAGAAATCAAACGTGTTTTGGTTCCGGGCGGCGTGTTGCTGTGGTATGACCTGGCAATCGATAACCCGCGCAATCAAAACGTCAGAGGAATTAATGCCAAGGAATTAAAAAATCTTTTTATGAATTTTGACGGAAAAATAAAATCCATCACATTGGCGCCGCCGATCGCTCGTTTGATTGTGCCGCGAAGTTTGACGTTGGCAACCCTGTTAAGCGCATTTCCGATGCTTCGGACACATCTTCTGGCGGTTTTGGTAAAAAATTGAAGTTTGGATTTATGAAGTTAGCCGTTATTTCGCACAAAATTTGTTGGCAAACAGCTGATTCGCCGAGCGGTTTTGCGACCGACGGTGGATTTCCGATCCAGATCAAAGCGATTTCGGAATTGTTTGACGAAACAAAAGTTGTCGTGCCGTGCGAATTAAACGCCAATCAAGCGGGAATTTCTCCGCTTTTCGGGAAAAATTTACAGGTTTCTCCATTGTCGGTTCCGAAGGGACAGGGTTTGATTAGAAAATTGGGAATTCCCTTCTGGCTGATCACCAATGGTTTTAAGATCTTTCGCGAAGTTAGACATTCGGATGCAGTTCACGCACCGATTCCCGGTGATGTCGGCACGATCGGCATGCTCTTTGCGCTGCTTCTCAAAAAACCGCTATTTGTGCGACATTGCGGAAATTGGATGATTCAAAGAACGGCAGCCGAATCTTTTTGGAAATGGAGCATGGAACGATTTGCTGGTGGGCGCAATGTAATGATGGCAACCGGCGGCGCCGATGCCGCGCCTTCGATCCGTAATTCCAATATCAAATGGATCTTTTCAACATCGATGAGCCGAAGCGCGATTCAGGGCGCGTCGGCGCGTGAGTTCCCTGCCGGCGGCAAACTGAAATTGATAACAGCTTGTCGTTTGGAACAAAGAAAAGGCGTCGAAATAGTGATTGAAAGTTTGTCTTTGATTTTGCAAAAATTCCCGGAGGCAACGCTTGATATTGTCGGCGGCGGTTCGCTGCTCAACGAACTAAAAATCAGAGTGAAAACCCTGAATCTTACCGATAAAATAACTTTTCACGGTAAGGTCGCACAATCTGAAGTGATAAATCTATTGAAAAACGCACATGTTTTTTGTTTTCCAACCTCGGCTTCCGAAGGTTTTCCAAAAGTCGTTTTGGAAGCTCTTTCCTGCGGTTTGCCGATCATCACAACAAAAGTCTCGGTTTTACCGAAACTTATCGAAAACGGCTGCGGCGTTTTGCTTGAAGATTTAAGCTGCGAAAGTTTTGCATCGGCGATTGACTATATTTTTTTCAACGAAGATAAATATAAAAATATGTCAGTTCAGGCGGTTTCTGTCGCGCAACAATATACATTGGAAAATTGGCGCGATTTGATCGGCGAAAATTTGCGTAAAGGCTGGCAAGTTTCATCTTTAACTTCGGTTTAATAATTTTATTTTTTCAAATGAAAGTTTGCTTTATAGTCGGAACATTAGGACGCGGCGGCGCGGAAAAACAGCTCGTTTTTATGTTGCGGGCATTACAAAGTGCCGGCATTGAATCGAGAATTTTATGTTTGACCAAAGGTGAATCTTATGAGGCGGAGATCAAATCTTTCGGGATCGAAGTTGAATATATCGGTGAACATAAAAATCGCGGTTTACGGCTTTGGAAAATTATAAAAAATTTGCGAAAACATCCAGTTGATCTCATTCAGAGTTCACATTTTTACACAAATATCTATGCGGCGCTCGCCGGAAAAGCTTTGAAAATACCGAGTATCGGCGCGATTCGCAGCAATTTGACAAGCGAATTGAAATTAAATAAAACATTAGGAAAATTTCAGCTTTCGCTGCCGAGTTTTTTGATTGCCAATTCCGGTTTGGCGCGCCGTGCCGCGATCGAATGGGGAATTGCTCCGGACAAAATCGCGTTTGTTCGAAATGTCGTTGAAGTTGACTTAAACGATTCGAAACACGATTCGAATCACAAAAATAATATAACTTTTTTATTTGTCGGAAGACTGGGAAAAGAAAAAAGACCC